>PXAT01000148.1 GCA_003565775.1 Ectothiorhodospiraceae bacterium
AATGCGGCCCAACCCGAAGGGCCCGGCCGGTTTTGGCCCCTGGCGGCGTTGCGTCACCGGCCCGGTAGAATCACTACCGAACCGGCACCGCGCCTTGCCAGATGACCAAAACCGGACTCGGGCGCAGACGCGGGAATACGTCAGCGTTTCCTTAAGGAGACACTGATTTATTCGTCCGTTCGCGTTGGCATCGCGTTCTTTCCGAGGCAAGGCGCGCTGCGCAGCGCCCGGGTGTGCACCGGCATGGTCAGGCAACGCGTGACGCTTCCGGTCCTCACTTGTTATGTTATAGTGTAACAAAAGGAGGTTACAGATGACGCGACTCCCCGTGACCGTGCTGTCGGGTTTTCTCGGCGCCGGCAAGACCACAGTGCTGAATCATGTCCTGAACAACCGCGAGAATCGCCGTGTGGCGGTGATCGTCAACGACATGTCCGAGGTCAATATCGATGCTGCTCTGGTACGGGACGGCAGCAGCCTGTCGCGCGCCGACGAGAAGCTCGTGGAGATGAGCAATGGCTGCATCTGCTGCACTCTGCGCGAGGATCTGCTGGTCGAGGTCGGGCGTCTCGCGCAGGAGGGCCGTTTCGATTATCTGCTGATCGAATCCACCGGCATTTCGGAACCGCTGCCGGTGGCCGAAACCTTCACGTTCCGGGACGAGGACGACCGCAGTCTGTCGGATCTGGCACGTCTGGACACCATGGTCACGGTGGTCGACGCTGCCAATTTTCTTGCCGACTATGCGTCCCGGGATGATCTGTCGCAGCGCGGGGAATCGCTCGGCAGCGAGGACGAGCGCACGGTTGTCGATCTGCTGGTCGAGCAGGTGGAATTCGCCGACGTCCTGGTGCTGAACAAGACCGACCTGGTCAGTCATGCGGATCTGTCCCGGCTTGAGGAAATCCTGCGCAGCCTGAATCATCGGGCCCGCATCGTGCGCAGCCAGTTCGGCCGTGTTCCCTGTGAGCAGATTCTCGATACCGGTCTGTTCGACTTCGACCAGGCAGCGCAGGCACCCGGCTGGCTGGCGACGCTGCGGGGCGAGGAGCAGCCGGAGACCGAGGAATACGGGGTCAGCCAGTTCGTTTACCGGGCCCGGCGGCCGTTTCATCCGCAGCGTTTCTGGGACCTGGTGCAGAGCGAGTGGCCGGGCGTGATCCGGTCCAAGGGACATTTCTGGCTGGCGTCACGGCCCGATTATGTCGGTGAATGGTCCCAGGCCGGCGCCGTTGCCCGGCACGGCCTGGCCGGATTGTGGTGGGCCGCGGTGGATCCGGACGAGTGGCCGAACGACCTGGAGACCATGAACTTCATCCGGTCCCGGTGGCAGGCGCCATACGGTGACCGACAGCAGGAGCTCGTGCTTATCGGCATTGGTATGGACGAGGCTGGGCTGCGCGCACGGCTTGACGCCTGCCTGGTCTCGGATCAGGAGTTCGCCGGCGGTCCGGCGGTGTGGGAGCGACTCGCAGACCCGTTTCCGCCCTGGGCTGTTGCCGAGGAACCGGATGCGGCCGCCGCCGAGGCGGTGGACCCGTGAGCAGTCGGCCGGCGGTGGAACAGGACTCCTTCGGGATCGACCGGGACGGGGGCATGACCGAGTCGCACCTTGAATTCTTTCGCTCGCTGCTGCTGGAGCAGCGTCAGACACTGGTTCAGGCCGCGCAACAGACGCTGGAAGAGCTGCGGGGCGAGAAAACCGCGTTTCCCGACGAGGCCGATCGTGCCAGCCGCGAGGAGGCCTTCTCGCTGGCCTTGCGGATGCGGGATCGTGAACGCCGCCTGCTGGCCAAGATCGACGCGGCCCTTGCGCGGATCGATGCCGGCACCTACGGCTGGTGCGAGGAGACCGGCGAGCCGATCGGTCTGGCCCGACTCCGCGCCAGACCGACGGCGACGCTGAGCATTGATGGCCAGGAGCGAAAGGAAGCCCGGGAACGCGCGTTCCGGGGTTAAGGAAGCGCTGTCAGCCGCAGAGCGTGCCGCTGGCGAGCCAGGCCGCGATACTGACCGGCACGATAGAGAGCAGATTCAGGCCCAGTCCGGCGCGTGCCATCTGACCGATCGTGACATGGCCCGATGCGAACACGATGGCGTTAGGAGGGGTCGCCACCGGCATGATGAACGCATAGCTGGCGCTCAGAGCCACGGCGATGACCAGCATCTCGGGCGGTGCGCCCATACCCACGGCCACCGCGGCCAGCACCGGAATAAAGGTGGTGGCGATGGCCGTGTTGCTGGTCAGTTCGGTCATGAACTTGACCAGCGTCACCGACACCACCAGCAGCAGCCACAGCGGGATTTCGCCCAGTGCCCGGATCCCTCCGGCAATGAAGATATCGACCTCGTGGGTGCCGATCGCGGCTGCCAGGCTGAGGCCGCCGCCGAACAGCAGCAGTACGCCCCAGGGCAGCCTCAGTGCCGTGTCCCAGTCCATGGCGCGCTTGCCGCGATGGACCGGGATCAGAAACAGGCTGAGTGCCCCCAGCATGCCGATCGCCGCATCACTGAGCAGCTCCAGCCCCGGTAACGAGTTGAGTTGTGGTCGCAGAACCCAGCCGAGCGCGGTCAGGCCGAACACGGCACTGATGATTTTCTCGCCGCGACTCATGGCTCCGAGTTCCAGCAGTGACTGCCGTATCTGGGTCTCGCCACCGGTAGTGCGCTGCAGTTGCAGGGGAAAGGCGAACCAAACCAGGTAGAGCCAGGCCAGCGGCAGGAAAAACAGCACCAGCGGCAGTCCGAAACGCATCCAGTCGAGCATGCCGATGCTGCAATCGAGCCGGCTCTCGAGGAAACCGGCAGCGACCAGGTTGGGTGGCGAGCCGATCAGTGTGCCGACGCCGCCGATCGACGCGCTGTAGGCGATAGCCAGAACGAGGCAGGTGGCGAACTGGGTGACCGCGGGCTGATCCTCGGCGTCGGGCGTCTGCAGCATGCGGATGACGCTGATCGCCACCGGCAGCAGGATGATGGTGGCCGCGGTATTGGAGATCCACATGCTGAGCACGGCGGCGGCAATCATGAAACCGCCGACCAGGCGTCGTGGCGCGGTACCGACCGCGAGGATGATGCGCAGCGCGACCCGCCGGTGCAGGCCCCAGCGTTCCATACCCAGGCCGAGAATGAAGCCGGCCATGAACAGGAAGATGACGTCACTGGCGTAAGGCGCGGCGGCGTTACCGGACGAGGCCACACCGAAGAGCGGGAACAGGGCGAGCGGCAGCAGGGCAGTGGCCGGCAGAGGCAGGGCTTCGGTCAGCCACCAGCTGGCCATCAGCACACCGATTGCCGCGGTGGCGCGTCCGGGATTGGCGAGTCCGCCGGCGTCCTCACCGGGAATCAGCCAGAACACCAGTGCGGCGAGTATCGGTCCGCCGATCAATCCGAGGATCTGGCTGCGTCGCATGCCTGGCGGGGTTTCCGTTGTGCCCACAGGTGGAGATGTCCTGTCGCGGAGATCAACGGCGATAGTGCCAGACACTGCGGCGCTGCGCAGCGCGCCTTGTCTCAGCGTCGGGGCGTATCGCTGATCTGGTTGCGGCCGCGATCCTTGGCGCTGTACATCGCGAGATCGGCACGGTTGAACAGCGACTGCGGACTGTCCGTGTCGCATTGCGTGGTCAGTCCGATGCTGGCGGTGACGGCGATCGGGCAGCCGTTGCCGTCGGTGATGGCGCAGTCCCGCACCGCCTGCAGGATCCGCTCGGCTGCTTTGCGCGTGGCTGTCTCGTCACCGTCACACACCAGTACCACGAACTCCTCGCCGCCATAGCGGAAGAGGTAATCGCTGGCGCGGGTCATTCGCTTGAGCGTCTCGGCCACCGTCTTCAATGCATGGTCACCGACCTGGTGGCCATGCCGATCGTTGATGGCCTTGAAATTATCGAGGTCGACGACCAGCATGCCCAGCCGCGAGCCGTTACGCCGGGATGCGGCCAGCTCTCGTTCCACCAGCCGATCCATCACGGTCTGATTGAACAGCCCGGTAAGCGGGTCGGTCTGGGCCGCGTGCAGTGCGGCGTGATGTGCCAGCGCGTTGCGCAGCGGGTACGCCAGTGCCGACAGCAGTTCCTCGAGCCTTCCCAGTTCCTGTTCGGACAGCCGCTGGTTGCGGCCGAGACGGATGCCGCCCAGGTGCACGCCATCCACATCCAGATTGTAATTCGCGACATGTGGCCCTGTGGCACCGACCGAGAAGGCGAATCCCGCCGGTGGCGCATCGAAATGCACACCGGTGCCCGGGACAGCCTGCTCCACCGTCTCCCGGAACATCTCGAGCACATGGGTCGGTTCCAGCGTTGTCTGCAGCCGCTGATTCAGTGCCGCTGCCAGCATGTGGGGGCGAATCGGCGTCGGGCTTTGCAGGATGTCGCTGCCCATGCTTCGCGGCTGCTGCCCTCGCTTTCCGGTCGAGATCGTTTTGGTCAACGGTCCATCTCCATCAAGGATCACGGTGTCCTGTCATGCGAAATGTTTGCCAATCCGAAAAGATCTTTTTAATTCAGTGGCTTGCAATAAAAAAGCCAGTTTGTGCCGGAATTGTGACGTGAATCTAAAGGATATCAGGTAGGGCGCTGCGGTATACGCCGATTATTTGACAGTACAGCATCGACCGACACCGCATGCGGACAGATGTTGAACATGGGATAGTTTGTGCATGGAAAATCCGGGGAATCGTGGCAGGTGGTTGGGACCATGAGTCTGGGGGGGAAGGCGGCAGAGAGCTTCGACGTCATCATCATTGGTGGGGGCGCGGCAGGCCTGATGTGCGCGCTGGTGGCGGGTAAGCGCGGCCGGCGCGTGCTGGTGGTCGATCATGCCAACAAGGTAGGCAAGAAAATCCTCATGTCCGGCGGTGGCCGCTGCAACTTCACCAACATGCACTGCTCTCCGGACAACTTCATCTCGGCCAATCCGCATTTCGTGAAATCGGCCCTGAGCCGCTACTCACCCTGGGATTTCCTCGCCATGGTCGAGGCCCATGCCGTTCCCTGGCACGAGAAGACCCTGGGGCAGCTTTTCTGCGATCGTTCGTCGAAGGACATTCTCGGCATGCTGCTGCGCGAGTGCGAGCAGGCCGGTGTCGAGGTGCGGACGAAGACGCCGGTCAAAGTCCGGCATGCCCGTCGGCCCTACCGGCTGGACGGCCCCGAGGGCAGCCTCGACTGCGATGCATTGGTCATCGCCAGTGGCGGGCTGTCGATTCCGCGGATGGGCGCCAGCGGTTTCGGTCTCGAGCTGGCTTCCGAGCTGGGTCTGCCCGTGCAGCCCTGTCGCGCCGGTCTGGTGCCGGTGACATTGCCTGAACGCAAGCTGCGGCAGTTGGCGGATCTGTCCGGTGTCGCCCTGCAGGCCACGGTCGCGGCGGGCAGGGCTGTCTTCCGCGAAGCGATATTGTTCACCCATCGAGGTCTGAGTGGTCCGGCGGTTCTACAGGCCTCCAGCTACTGGCAGACCGGTGAACCCTTGCTGATCGATCTGTTCCCCGATGGCGATCTGGGTGAGCACCTGCGCGAACAACGCGCCACCCGGCCGAAGCTGACCCTGCGAAACGCCCTCGGGGCGCTGCTGACTAAACGGGTTGCCGCACGCTGGATTGATACAGGTCTTCGCGACGGACCGCTGGAGACATTGAGTGATGCCGATATCGACGCTGTGGTCACACGCTGTCAGCCCTGGCCGGTCTGGCCCGACGGCACCGAGGGCTATCGCACGGCGGAGGTGACCCTGGGCGGTGTCGATACCGCTGTGCTGTCGTCCAAGACCATGGAATGTCGTGATTTCCCCGGCCTGTATTTCATCGGCGAGGTGGTGGATGTCACGGGCCATCTCGGTGGACACAATTTTCAATGGGCCTGGGCCTCGGGCCATGCCGCCGGCGAGGTGGTCTGAGATGACGCCGGCAGGCTTGGTCAGAAGGGCCTGGTTTCGCTGTCTGCTGGCCTGCGGTCTGCTGCTCATGCTTTGCGGGGCCCTGCCGCTCGCCGCAGAGGAAGGAGTGCCTGCACCACTGATCGTGGCCCAGGATCACGCCTGGCCGCCCTTTGCGTTTCTCGGTTCCGACGGCGAGCCGCAGGGTGCGCTGATCGAGGTCTGGCAGGACATCGGCGAGCGTCTCGATCGCCCGGTGGAGTTCCTGTTGCTGGACTGGCCGGACACCATCGAGGCCGTGAAGGACGGTCGCGCGCATGTCCATGGCGGGCTGTTTCGCTCCCGTGAGCGCGAGATCTTCCTGGACTTCGGCGAGCCGTTGCTGCCGCTCAGCAGCTACGTTTTCGTCACCGGTAACCTGATGGCGGAATCGGTGGAGCAGCTGGAAGGAATCACGGTCGGCGCAACGAGCGGCAGCTACGAGCTGGAAGTCATGCGTGAGCGCTATCCCGAGATTCCGATACGCACCTTCGATAACAACGATCTGATGGTGCGAGCGGCACTGCGCGGTGAACTGGAGGCCTTCGTCGCCGATTATCCGGTCGGTCTCTATCTGCTCGACCGGCACGGCGATCCGACCCGGTTCCGACCCATGAGCCGGCTGTACGCCGAACACCTGCTGTTCGCCGTGGCGGCTGGCGAAGGGGACCTGCGGCGGGAATTGAACCGGGCGGTGCAGGACCTCGGCCCGGAAGGCGTGCGTCGCTCCGCGCAGCGCTGGGTCCGTAGCGAGACGGTGGAAGTGATGCCCGGGTGGATCTGGCCGTTGCTGCCACTGGTGGTGCTGGGGCCGGCGATCGGCGTGCTCTATCGCGACCAGCGCTTGCTGAAGCGCCGGGTAGCCGAGCAGACCCGTGAACTGGAGGAGCGGGAAGCGCTGTTCCGGACGCTCTCGGACAGCTCGGCCGCCGGCGTTTTCATTTGCGTGGGCGACACTATTCGTGCGGCCAACCGGGCGATGGCGCGACTGGTCGGCGTTCCAATCAAGCAACTGCTGAACAAGCCGTATCTCTCGCTGGTGCCGGAGGAGGACCGGGCGCACATCCGTGAGCGCGTCGAGCGAATCGTGACCGAGGGGAAAGACGTCGGTCGGTACGAGGATCGCGTGTTGCATCGCGATGGCCATATTGTCTGGGTCGAGGTCATGGCCAGTCGCGCGCTTTATCGCGGCCAGCCGGCACTGGTCGGAACGCTTGTCGACATCACCGAGCGCAAGCGTTTCGAGCAGATCAGGGCCCGTCAGCTGGGAATCCAGAATCTCCTGGCCGAGGCGTCCAGCATGTTCATGCAGACGGATGTGGACGGCATCGATGCCGTGATCGATTTTCTGTTGTCCGAATCGGGGCAGATGCTGCAGGCGAATCGTGCGTATCTGTTCCAGTTCTGGGGCGACGGTACCTACATGACCAACACGCATGAGTGGTGTGCGCCGGACGCCGAGTCGGTGTTCGAGGAATGCCAGAACCTGCGGGTTGCCGACATGCCGTGGTGGCAGGAACAGATGGAGGTCCGCATCTGGCGCCATGATCTGTTGTGGATTCCCGACTTGAACGAGCTGCCGTCGACGGCGGAGGCCGAGAGGCATTTCCTCGGCTCTCAGGGCGTTCGCTCGATGCTGTGCGTCCCGGTGGGACGACAGGGACAGGTGACCGGTTTCTTCGGATTCGATTATTTCACGCCTCAGGACTTTTCCAGTGACGAATTGCAGTCACTGCTGCTACTCAGCGGTTTGCTGACCGAGGCGCTGGAACGCAACCGACTGGATCGCGCCCTGCGCCACGAAAGCCGGACCGATGGGTTGACCGGCCTGTTCAATCGCCGCTATCTGGATGCCCGGCTGGCCAGTCTCCTGCTGGATGATCCCGGTGAGCCATTCGCCCTGGCGATGCTCGATCTTGATCACTTCAAGGATCTGAACGATGCGCACGGGCATCTGGCCGGCGATGCGGTGCTCAAAAGTGTTGCCAAGACGCTGCGCCGGGGGCAGCGTCGACAGGATGTCGTGGTGCGTTACGGCGGCGAGGAATTCGCGATCCTGATGCCGGCCGCGAATGTGGACGATGCGGTCCAGGCGGCGAACCGGTTCATCGAGGCGGTGCGCGAAATGGTTTGCCGTTACGATGGGCGCGAATTCCGGATCACGGCCAGTGCCGGTGTTGCCGCGAGCTGCGAACTGCAGCACGGGCAGGACAGCGCGAGGGCGCTGCTCGCCATGGCAGATCGCCGGTTGTACCGGGCCAAGGCGCTGGGCCGGGACAGAGTCTGCGGTGACGATGGTGAAGGGGGCGTGTGATGCAGGTCTGGGTGGATGCGGATGCCTGTCCGGTGGTCATCCGGGAAATTCTCTGCCGGGCGTCCGACCGGCGGCGTCTGCGGGTCACGCTGGTGGCCAATCAGGCGATTCCGGTGCCGCGCTCGCCGCTGATTCGGTCGTTGCAGGTGTCCTCGGGCTTCGATGTCGCCGATCAGGAGATCGTGCGCCGGGCCGAGCCGGGCGATCTGGTCGTGACCGCGGATATCCCGCTGGCCGCGGAGGTGCTCGAAAAGGGCGCTTACGTCCTGAGCCCGCGCGGCGAGGAATACACCCGGCAGAGCATCGGCGCACGCCTGAACATGCGGGACTTCATGGAAACCCTGCGCGCCAGCGGCGTCCAGACCGGCGGTCCGCCGCCGCTGAGCAAGACGGACCGCAAGGCTTTCGCCGATCAGCTTGATCGGCTGCTGACCCGCTATCATCGGCCCGATGAAGCGACCGAAGGAGGGAGGAGTCCGTGATGCACAAGCTGATGACCTTGACCGCAGCCGTTCTTGCCGGGCTGTTCGCCGGTGCGGCTGCTGCCGAATCACCGCCGGTGCTGATGCCCCTGGCCGAAGGCAACAGCTGGACCTATGTCTCCGAGGACGATCCGTCGGTGACTCGCGAAGCCGCCGTGCTTGAGTCGCGGACCGTGGATGGCGAGACCTGGTATCTGTACGAGGAATTCGGCAGCGGTTACTGGCTGCGCAATGTCGGCGCCGAGCAATGGCAGGCCGTCGAGGAACCGGATCAGGAGGCGCCCCGACAGATGCTCGCCCTGGCCGATCCGGCCACGGCGCCGGACTGGTACCCCTACGATGGCCTGGTCGTCGAATACGAGGCCTGCGAAGAACCGATGACGGTGCCGGCCGGGACCTTCGACTGTTACATCTACACCTTCGAGTTCGGCGAAGGGCTCTCGACCCGCAGCGTCTTCGCGCCGGGTGTCGGGCTGATTCACAACACCTTCGAGGAAGGCGCCGAAATCCGTGCCATGGTGCTCCGCGATTACACCTTGACGGAACGCTGATCCATCACCCGGTTTTCGCCGACACCGGCTTTCGTTCCGGGCAATGTCGTGGTTGCTGGCAGGAACCGGACGGATCCTTCTGGTGAAGAACCCCGGGCCGGTATGACGCCGATCGGGCTGGTCAGGGTTCGAGGATGTCGGAGCCGAAGACTTCGTGATGGATATGCCGGTCAGCCACGCCATGTTCCCGCAGGAAGCGCCGCTGCATGCGCGTGAACGGCAGTGGACCGCAGAGGTAGCACACCGGATCAGCCGGCAGCCGCTCGGCAATCGTTGCCAGATCGACCTGGCCCTGATGGTCCCAGTCCTCGCTGCCTGAGGTGTCCTCGAGAAACAGCATGCTTTCCATTCGGCTTTCGCTGGCCGCGGTCACCTCCCGTACCTCGTTCCAGAGTGCGAGCCTGTCGCCATCCCGGGCGCCATGCACCAGAAGCACCTGTCGCTGGCTCGACAACAACTGCTTCAGTATCCCCATCATCGGCGTGAGCCCGACACCGCCGCTGACCAGCAGGACCGGCTTGTCGCTGCTTTCATCCAGGCGGAATTCGCCGAACGGCGGACTTACCGAGACGAGGTCACCCTCGGCAATGTTTTGATGCAGCAGCATCGAGACCTTGCCCGCGGGCGCGCCGTTATGACCACTTTCCCGTTTGACCGAGATGCGCAGATAGTCCCCGTTCGGCGCATCCGAGAGACTGTACTGCCGCGGCTGGAGCAGGTTCAGTTCAGGGATGCGGACGTTCACCGAGACATACTGACCCGGGGAGAAGTGCGGCACAGGGCCGCCGTCGGCCGGCCGCAGGTAGAACGAGGTGATTTCACTGCTCTCCGGGGCCTTGCGGACCACCTTGAAATCCTGCCAGCCGGTCCAGCCTCCGACAGCTTCAGCAGCCTCACGATAGAGTCGTGCTTCCTCGTCGATCAACAGACCCGCCAGTTGATCGTAGGCCTTCTCCCAGGCGTGCAGGATCTCGTCCGTTGCGGCTTCACCCAGCACCTCCCGGATGGACGCCAGCAGGTGGTGTCCAACCACGTCGTATTGCTCCGGAGTCACGCCCAGGCTCGCATGCTTGTGGGTGATACGGCGGATTGCGGATTCCAGCCGTTCGGGAGCGTCGATGTTCTCGGCGTAGGCATAGACGGCATTGGCCAGGGCCTGCGGCTGATCACCGACGGCCTGATGTGACTGATTGAAGATGTTCTTCAGTTCCGGGTTGTGTTCGAACATCCGTGCATAGAAATGGCGAGTGATGGTCAAGCCATGCTCGGCGAGTACGGGCGCGGTGGCCTTGACGGTCTCTCGGACGGTGACATCCAGCATTGCAGCTCCTTTAAAAATGTATTAAAAATACATCTACAAGCTAACATCGCCGGACAGCATTGAAAACCCCGACCCGGCAAGCTTTTTCGTGCTGTTCGGGCGGATCAGGGCAAGTAGCGGGTTGGCGCAAACGGACACGAAACGGCTGCAGGGCTGATGACTTGAAGATCGGAAAACGCCTGACTACGTTGAACTAATAAAAAAAATATTGCTATTGGTTCGACGATTAACTGTTGGATCTCCAGGTATCTGACAAGGGTTTGCGCACCGGGATGGTGTGCGTGGGCTGCGCACCGGGGAACCCCAGGGAGCAGCGCCGATTGGCGAATCGGGAGACGTGATGCCAACCTCGCGACGGATACAGATTTCGGTGCTTTCGGCGAGTACGTTCGCCTTTACCATCTGCTTCGCGATCTGGGTCATGTTCGGTGTCATCGGCAATCCGATTGCCGAGGAGCTGGGACTTAACGAAACGCAGTTCGGTGTCCTGACCGCCATCCCGATTCTCACCGGCTCTCTGGCGCGACTGCCGCTGGGGATGCTGACCGACCGCTTCGGCGGGCGACCGGTGTTCAGCCTGGTCATGCTTTCCACGGTCATTCCGATCTACCTGCTTCAGTTCGCCACCAGCTACTGGCACTTCCTGGCCCTGGGCGCCCTGATCGGCCTCGCCGGCGGTTCCTTTTCCGTCGGCATTGCCTACACCGCGCGGTTTTTCGAGCGTGAGCGCCAGGGGTTTGCCATGGGGATTTTCGGCGCCGGCAATGCCGGCGCCGCCCTGACCAAGTATGTGGCGCCGACGGTGGTGGTGATCTGGGGCTGGCAGGCGGTGCCGACGGTGTACGCGGTGGCGATGCTGGTCACCGTGGTGCTGTTCTGGATTTTCACCTACCCGGAGCCGCCCAATGCGCAGGTCGGCAGAAGCTCCTTGCGCGAGCAACTGGGAGTGCTGCGCGACCCGAGGGTCTGGAAGTACTGCCAGTACTACTCCGTGGTGTTCGGCGGCTATGTCGCGCTGTCCCTCTATCTGACCCGTTACTACATCATCGAATACGGTGTCGGGCTGCAGCTTGCCGCGCTCATTGCCACTATCTTCGTGTTGCCCTCCGGAGTCATCCGGGCCTTCGGCGGCTGGCTCTCCGACCGCTTCGGCGCCCATACCGTGACCTGGTGGTGCATGTGGTCCAGCGTGGTGTGCCTGTTCCTCATGTCCTACCCCGAGACGCAGTACGCGATCTCCCGGCGTGACGGTTCCACCCTGGAATTCACCTTCGGCATCAACGTCTGGATCTTCACTGCCCTGCTGTTCGTCGTCGGCCTCGCCTGGGGTGTCGGCAAGGCGTCGGTGTTCAAGTACATCGCCAACGACTACGACCGGAACATCGGTCTGGTCTCCGGCGTGGTGGGTCTGGCCGGTGGTCTCGGTGGTTTTCTGCTACCGATCATGTTCGGTGCGCTGGTCGATTTTACCGGCGTCTCCAGCACGGTGTTCATGCTGCTGTTCGGTGTCACCAGCGTCTCGCTGATCTGGATGTGGTGGACCGAGCGCAGGAATCCGGTCCTGAGACGACCGGCTCAGTCCGATGGAGCTGTCGTTGAAGGAAGCACGAACTGACAGGGAAGGCCGATTGCTCATGACTCAATCCGCGAATGCGCCTTATCAGGATGGCTATGTTCTGCGCAACTGGAACCCGGAAGACACCGAGTTCTGGGAAGCCCGGGGGCGGCGCATCGCGCAGCGCAACCTGTGGATTTCGATTCCGTGTCTGATGCTGGCGTTCGCGGTCTGGATGATCTGGAGTGTGACCGCGGTCAAGCTGCCGGCGGCCGGTTTCGACTACACGACCAACCAGTTGTTCTGGCTGGCGGCGCTACCGGCTTTGTCCGGGGCCACGCTGCGCATCTTCTATTCGTTCATGGTGCCGATTTTCGGTGGCCGCCGGTGGACCGCCCTGAGCACCGCCTCCCTGCTGATTCCTGCCCTGGGTATCGGCTTCGCGGTACAGAACCCCGAAACGCCTTACTGGGTGATGATCGGCCTCGCGGTTCTCTGCGGCTTCGGCGGTGGCAATTTCGCCTCCAGCATGTCGAATATCTCGTTCTTCTTTCCCAAGCAGGAGAAGGGGACGGCGCTGGGCCTGAACGCGGGGCTTGGGAATCTCGGCGTCAGCCTGATGCAGTTCGTGGTGCCGCTGGTGATCACCTTCAGCGTGTTCGGTGCGCTGGGCGGCGGGCCGGCCGGCACCGGCAATGCGGATTCCATCTGGTTGCAGAACGCCGGCTTCGTCTGGGTGCCGTTCATCATCGTTGCCACGTTCGCCGCCTGGTTCGGCATGAACGATATCGCCAACGCCAGGGCCTCCTTCGCCGAGCAGGCCATCATCTTCCGGCGCAAGCACAACTGGCTGATGTGCTGGCTCTATATCGGCACCTTCGGTTCGTTTATCGGCTATGCCGCCGCCTTTCCGATGCTGATCAACAGTCAGTTTCAGGATATCGACGGCACGCAATACGCCTTCCTCGGTCCGCTGGTAGGCGCCCTGATCCGGCCGCTGGGCGGCTGGCTCGCCGACAAGCTGGGCGGCGCGCGGGTCACCCTCTGGAATTTCGTCGTGATGGGGGTCGCCGTGGTCGGGGTCATGTGGTTCCTGCCGTCCGAGATCGGGCCGGGGAATTTCTGGGGCTTTCTGCTGATGTTCATGGTGCTGTTCGCCACCACCGGCATCGGTAACGGCTCCACCTTCCGCATGATTCCGGTGATCTTCACCAACGAGGCGCAGCGCGACGCCGGCCCCGGCGAGGAGTCCCAGCGCCAGGCAGTGGCTCGCGGCAACAAGGAAGGGGCCGCGGTGCTCGGCTTCAGCTCGGCCATCGGCGCCTACGGTGGCTTTTTCATTCCGCGCGGTTTCGGTTCGTCTATCGCGCTGACCGGCTCGGTCGGGCCCGCGCTGGTTCTGTTCATCGTTTTCTACCTGACGTGCATTGCCATCACCTGGTGGTACTACGCGCGACGTAACGCAGAGGCTCCCTGCTGAGTCCCCCGGAACACGCATTGAAGGAGACGGGACATGAGTTATTTTCTTGATCGGCTGACTTTTTTTCAGCGGCTGGAATACGGCTTTTCCGGTGACCACGGTGTGACCACCTCCGATTCGCGCCGCTGGGAGGATGCCTACCGTCACCGCTGGCAGCACGACAAGGTGGTGCGCTCCACCCACGGCGTGAACTGCACCGGCTCCTGCAGCTGGAAGATCTACGTCAAGAACGGGCTCGTGACCTGGGAGACGCAGCAGACGGACTATCCGCAGACCCGGCCGGATCTGCCCAATCACGAACCGCGCGGCTGCGCCCGCGGCGCCAGCTATTCCTGGTACATCTACAGCGCCAACCGGCTGAAATACCCGATGGTGCGCAGTGCCCTGCTCAGGCTCTGGCGGGAGGCGCGGCAGAAGCACGAGGATCCGGTGGATGCCTGGGGCTCGATTGTCGAGGACCGGCAAACCGCGAAAGTCTACAAGGAACGCCGCGGTCTCGGCGGCCTGATTCGCTCGGACTGGGAAGAGGTCAACGAGCTGATTGCCGCGGCCAATATCTACACCGCCAAGACCCATGGTCCGGATCGGGTGCTCGGTTTCTCGCCGATCCCGGCCATGTCGATGGTTTCCTATGCTGCCGGCTCGCGATATCTGTCCCTGCTCGGTGGTGTCTGCATGAGCTTCTACGACTGGTACTGCGATCTGCCGCCGAGTTCACCGCAGACCTGGGGCGAACAGACCGACGTGCCCGAATCCGCGGACTGGTACAACTCGGGCTTCCTGATGATGTGGGGCTCCAACGTCCCGCAGACCCGCACACCGGACGCCCATTTCATGACCGAGGTGCGCTACAAGGGCGCCAAGATTGTCACCATCTGCCCGGATTACTCCGAAGCGTCCAAGTTCGGGGACATCTGGCTCGCGCCCCGGCAGGGCACCGACTCGGCGCTGGCCATGGCCTTCGGCCACGTGATCCTGAAGGAGTTTCACGTCGACAAGCCCAGTGACTACTTCACCGACTACGCCCGCAAGTACACCGACATGCCCTGTCTGGTGCGTCTGGACAAGACCGACAAGGGTTATCAGGCCGGCCGCTTCCTGCGTGCCTCAGATCTGGATGGCGCCCTGGGGCAGAGCAACAACCCGGAGTGGAAAACCGTCGCCTGGGATGAGCACAGTGATGGGCCGGTGGTGCCCAACGGCTCCATCGGCTTTCGCTGGGGCGAGAGCGGTCGCTGGAATCTGGAGGAGCGGGAGGCCAACGGTAAGGACGTGAAGCTGCGGCTGTCCCTGCTCGAGCGGCGTGACGGTGTGGTCGACGTCGGTTTTCCGTACTTCGGCGGCAAGGAACACGAACTCGGACGCTTCACGCCGAATCCCCAGGACGAGGTCCTTTACCGGCGGGTGCCGGTGCAGCGCATCACGCTGGCCGATGGCGAGGAGGCTCTGGTGGCGACGGTGTTCGATCTGATCACGGCGCACTACGGCGTTGACCGGGGTCTCGACTGTCCGAATACCGCGAAAAGCTACGACGATAACCTGCCCTACACGCCGGCCTGGCAGGAGAAGATCACCGGCGTCGATCCGCGGCATGTCATCAGCGTGGCCCGCCAGTTCGCCGACAATGCGGACAAGACCCACGGCAAGTCCATGATCATTCTCGGTGCCGGTCTGAATCACTGGTACCACATGGACATGAGTTACCGCGGCATCATCAACATGTTGGTGTTCTGCGGCTGCATCGGCCAGAGCGGGGGCGGTTGGGCCCATTACGTCGGTCAGGAAAAGCTTCGTCCCCAGACCGGCTGGCAGCCGCTGGCCTTCGCCCTGGACTGGGCGCGCCCGCCGCGGCACATGAACTCGACGTCGTTCTTCTACGCGCACACGGATCAGTGGCGCTACGAGAAGCTCAAGGTCGCCGATCTGTTGTCGCCGCTGGCCGATCCGGCGGAATTCGGTGGCAGCCTGATCGATTACAACGTGCGCGCCGAACGGATGGGCTGGCTGCCTTCGGCACCGCAACTGGCGACCAATCCGTTAAAGATTGCGAAAGCTGCGGCCGATGCCGGCAAGTCGCCGGCGGATTACGTGGTCGAATCCATCAAGGACGGCAGCCTGCACTTTGCCTGCGAGGATCCGGACAACCCGGTGAATTTCCCGCGCAACCTGTTCATCTGGCGGTCCAATCTGCTGGGCTCCAGCGGCAAGGGTCACGAGTATTTCCTCAAGCACCTGCTCGGCACCAACCACGGCGTCCAGGGCAAGGATCTGGGCGAGGAGGGCGCCGAGAAGCCCGAGGAAGTGGCCTGGCGGGATGAGGTCACCGACGGCAAGCTCGATCTGCTGGTCACCCTGGACTTCCGCATGTCCACTACCTGTCTGTATTCGGATGTGGTCCTGCCGACAGCGACCTGGTACGAGAAGAACGACCTCAACACCTCGGACATGCATCCGTTCATCCATCCGCTTTGCGAGGCGGTGAACCCCTGTTGGGAGTCGCGTTCCGACTGGGACATCTACAAGGGCATCGCCCGCACTTTCTCGCAACTGGTGAAGGGGCATCTGGGCAAGGAGACGGACATCGTCACCGTGCCGATTCTGCACGATTCACCGTCCGAGCTTGCCCAGCCCTTTGACGTGCGCGAGTGGCACAAGGGCGAGTGCGAGCCGATTCCCGGCAAGACCATGCCCAACATCGTCGCCGTGGAGCGGGACTACCCGAACCTCTACCACCGCTTCGTCGCGCTCGGGCCGCTGATGGAGAAGGTCGGCAATGGCGGCAAGGGCATCGCCTGGAATACCGAGCACGAGGTAGAGGTGCTTGCCGGCCTCAACGGCCGCCATGGCGGCGACGGCGCCAACCGGGGTCAGGTCAGGATCGAGACGGCGATCGATGCCTGCGAGGTAATTCTCAGCCTGGCGCCGGAGACCAACGGCCAGGTGGCGGTGAAGGCCTGGGCCGCGCTGTCGAAGCAGACCGGCCGGGATCACACCCACCTGGCGCTGCCGCGTGAGGACGACAAGATCCGGTTCCGCGACATCGTCGCGCAGCCGCGCAAGATCATCTCCTCTCCCACCTGGTCGGGGCTGGAGTCGGAGCATGTCTCCTACAACGCCGGCTACACCAATGTGCACGAGCTGATTCCCTGGCGGACGCTCACCGGCAGACAGCAGCTCTATCAGGATCATGCCTGGATGAGAGCCTTCGGCGAGGGCTTCGTAAGCTACAAGCCGCCGGTCAACATGCGCACCACCCAGGACATTCTGGGTGTGCGCGGCAACGGCAACGAGGAACTGGTGCTCAACTGGCTCACGCCGCACCAGAAATGGGGTATCCACAGCACCTACAGCGAGAACCTGCTGATGCTGACCCTGTCCCGCGGCGGACCCTGCGTGTGGATGAGCGAAACCGATGCGAAGCGCGCCGGCATTGTCGACAACGACTGGATCGAATGCTTCAACAGCAACGGCGCGCTGGTGGCCCGCTCGGTGGTGAGTCAGCGCATCCCGGAAGGCGTGCTGATGATGTACCACGCCCAGGAAAAGCTGGTGAACACCCCCGGATCGGAGATCAGCGGTGAACGCGGCGGGATCCACAACTCGGTGACCCGTGCGGTGCTGAAACCGACCCACATGATCGGCGGCTATGCCCAACTCAGCTACGGCTTCAACTACTACGGCACCGTCGGCTCCAACCGCGACGAGTTTGTCGTGGTGCGGAAGATGGACCGGGTCGACTGGCTGGATGGCGACGACGAAAGCATCTATCAGGCGGAGGAACAGGCATGAAAGTCCGCGCACAGATCGGCAAAGTCCTCAATCTCGACAAATGCATCGGCTGCCATACCTGCTCCGTGACCTGCAAGAACGTCTGGACCTCGCGGGAGGGCATGGAATACGCCTGGTTCAATAACGTCGAGACCAAGCCCGGCATCGGCTATCCCAAGGACTGGGAAAATCAGGAGCGCTGGAACGGTGGCTGGTCGATGAAGTCCGGCAAGCTGAAACCGAAGGCCGGCGGCAAGTGGCGTCTGCTGGCGAAGATCTTCGCCAATCCGGACCTGCCCGGTATCGACGAGTACTACGAGCCGTTCAATTACGATTACCAGCGGTTGCACAACGCACCCGACTCCAGGCATCAGCCGGTGGCGAAACCCTTCTCGGCGCTGACCGGCCAGCCCATGGACAAGATCGAGTGGGGACCGAACTGGGAGGAGATTCTCGGCGGGGAGTTCGAGAAACGCTCCAGGGACTACAACTTCGCCAACGTGCAGAAGGAGATCTACGGGCAGTTCGAGAACACCTTCATGATGTACCTGCCGCGTCTGTGCGAGCACTGCCTGAACCCCACCTGTGTCGCCTCGTGTCCCTCCGGGGCCATCTACAAGCGGGAGGAAGACGGCATTGTCCTGATCGACCAGGACAAGTGTCGCGGCTGGCGAATGTGCATATCCGGTTGCCCGTACAAGAAGATCTACTACAACTGGCAGGCGGGAAAATCCGAGAAGTGCACGTTCTGCTTCCCGCGCATCGAGGTGGGACAGCCGACCGTGTGTTCGGAGACCTGCGTCGGGCGCATCCGCTACCTGGGCGTGATCCTGTACGACGCCGATCGCATCAAGGAGGCGGCGTCGGTGGCCTCGGAGCAGGAACTCTACGAGGAGCAGATGCGCGTGTTCCTCGACCCCCATGACCCCGAGGTGATCAAGGCCGCCCGCGAGGAAGGCATTCCCGATGAATGGCTGGAGGCGGCCAAGCGCTCTCCGGTCTACAAGATGGCGATGAAATGGCGGGTCGCGTTCCCGCTTCATCCGGAATACCGGACGCTGCCCATGGTCTGGTACATCCCCCCGTTGTCACCGATTCAGGCCGCGGCCGATGCTGGTGCCATCGAATCGGACGGGCTCATCCCCCAGGTCAGGAATCTGCGTATCCCGGTGAAGTATCTGGCCAATCTGCTCACCGCTGGCGACGAACGGCCGATCGTCCGGGCGCTGGAGCGGATGCTGGCGATGCGCCGGTTCAAGCGCAGCCAGACCATCGAGGGCAAGCCGGAGCCGGAACTGCTCTCTCAGGTGGGGCTCGACGAGGAGACCGTCGAGGACATGTACAAGATCATGGCGCTGGCCGACTACGACGATCGCTTCGACATCCCCACGGCCAAGCGTGAACTGTCCCTCGAAGACCCTTATGGCGAGCGCTCGGGTTGCGGCTTCAGTTTCGGCGACGGCTGCCACACAACCAGTGGTGGCGCCACCCGGACCGACATCTTCGGTGGCAAGCCGTCCCGGCGCCGCGGGTTCCCCGCACGCGTGGAGTTCAAGGTCAGAAAGAACACCGAGACGGAGGGGGAATGATGCGCATCCTCAAGGCATTCGCGGTTCTTCTGCATTACCCCGGTCGGGATCTGCAACTGCATGCAGGCGAGCTGGAGGGCATGATTCGCGGCGATCCACGTCTGTCTGCCCCCACCCGCGACGAAATCGTCGACTTCCTGAGGGTCATGCGGCGGCGCGATCTGATGGATCAGCAGGCGGATTATGTCGGCTTGTTCGACCGCAGCCGCTCGCTGTCACTGCATCTGTTCGAGCACGTCCATGGCGAATCGCGGGATCGCGGCCATGCCATGGTCGAGTTGCAGGAGGCCTACCACGAGGCCGGATTCGCTGTCGCGGTCAGCGAGTTGCCGGACTATCTGCCGTTGTTCCTCGAATACTGCTCGTTGCTGCCCGAGGCGGAGGCCATCGACTGGCTGGAACGCTCCGGACATCTGTTGCAGACCCTGGAAGCGCGACTGGTCCGTCGCCAGAGCGGCTATGCGGCGCTGTTTCGCGGCCTGCTGGAAATTGGTGATCTCGAGTTGCTGGAGCCCGAGTTGCGCAGACGTATCGATCAGGAGTCGCGGGACGACACGCCGGAGGCGCTGGATCGTGTCTGGCAGGAGGAGCCCGTCACCTTCGGACCCACCGAGGGCTGCGGCGGTGCGAAAACCCATACCGGCCAGGCGGTTCCGGTGGATGTTTCCCGCCTGGGCGGACAGGGCTAACGGTGACGGTCTGGAGGCGACATCATGACCTATATCAATGAACTGCTGTTCGGTGTTTTCCCCTATATTGCCGGTGCCGTGTTCCTGTTGGGCAGCCTGGTGCGCTTTGACAAGAGCCAGTACACCTGGCGGACCGGCTCGAGCCAGATGCTGTCCAATGACCGGAAATTCATCATTGGCAACAATCTCTTTCACATCGGCGTGATCGCCCTGTTCTTCGGGCACCTGTTCGGTCTGCTGACCCCGACGGCGGTCTATACCAGTCTCGGCATGTCCACGGGCACGAAACAGCTGGTGGCGATCGTGGCGGGCGGCATTTTCGGCCTGATCTGCCTGGTCGGTATCGCGATTCTCGCCTATCGCCGGACCACGGACCCACGGGTCCGTCGTACCGGGGGCCAGATGGACATGTTCATCCTGTATCTGCTGTTCGCCCAGCTGCTGACCGGTCTGCTGACGATTCCGGTTTCCACGGGCCACCTGGATGGCGAGGTGATGCTGCAGATTACCGGCTGGGCTCAGTCGCTGGTGACGTTCCGGCCGGATGCCGCCAGTTACATCATGGATATTCACTGGATCTACAAGCTGCACATGTTCCTCGGCATGATCATGTTCCTGATCTTCCCGTTCACCCGGCTGGTGCACATCTGGAGTTTGCCGCTCGGTTATGTCACCCGCGCCTACCAGGTGGTGCGCAAGCGGCCGGTGGTCTGAGGAGAAACGGCATGAGTATCCAGATCAACGATACGGTCATCGAGAGTCGGACCATCAACATCGAGTCGGCGCATCATCAGGAACCAGGCGGTGACCCGCGGATTGCCATGCGTCGTGCGGCGGTCGCGCTGTCGGTGCGGGAGTTGTTACGGCAACGAGCCGAGTCCCTCGGCCTGGGAGACGAAGGCAACAGTGACAGTGATGCCGTGATCGAGCAGTTGCTGGCGCAGGAGGTCGCGGTACCGGGGGCCGACGAGGCGACCTGCCGGCGCTGGTTCGAGGGCAACCCCGCGCGATTCCGCACCCCCGACCTGGCCGAGGTTCGCCACATCCTGCTGGCGGCGCCGCCGGAGGATCTGCCGGCGCGCGATGCGGCGCGCACCACGGCGGAAACGCTGATCGCTCAGCTGCGTGAGGAACCGGACGGCTTCGCCAAACTGGCGCGGGAGTATTCCCGATGCCCGTCAGCCGACGACGGCGGATGGCTGGGGCAGGTGAGTTCGGGCGAGACCGTGCCCGAGTTCGAGGAAGCAGTCCTGCGGTTGCCGATCGGTCTGGCGCACACGCCGATCAAGACTCGCTACGGCTTTCACGTGGTGGAGGTACTCCAGCGCGTCGATGGCAAAGCTCTGCCGTTCGAGGCGGTGCACGAGCAGATCGCCGGGTATCTCGAGGAAACCGCCTACCGCCGGGCCGTCAGCCAGTACCTGCGGCTGCTGGCCGGGGAGGCCGACATCAGGGGAATCGATCTGGACGCGTCGGAATCGCTGCTCGTCCAGTAACACCGAAGACATGCAAGGAGAGGCCGTGGAAATCGGGAGTTTTGATGATCTTAAGCGTGTTGCGCTGGAGGAGGGCGCGCCGCAGCGACTGATGGTTCTGCTGTTGCACGCGGAGCCGGACGAAGCCGGCGACATCGCGGCCAACGGCGATTCGGTGCAAGGACGAGGCACGCTGAGTCCGGTCATGGCGACCGATCTGGAACTGACGGATGAGCTGCGGCTCGACGTCATGGTGGAGGAGGCGGACAGCCTCGGGAAACCCTGGGACCTGCTCCTGGTGTCGATGCTGTGTGGCACACCCGGCGGGCCGGTGCCGACCAGTGAGGAGGCGGACCCGTATCTGCAGGAGATGGCGGCGGCTGTTGTTCAGGGCCAGGACCTTTCCCGCTTCGCGGTCTTTGATCGGGCCGGCAGCCCGGTGCAGCTGCAGGTCAGTGATACCGGATCGTGATCAGGCCGGCATCCGCAGCAATTGCATCAGTTCCTGCTCGGGCTGAAGGATATCCGCCAGTGAATATGCATCCAGCGTTGCGAGAAATGCCTTCAGGGCGTCGTGGAGAATGCCGCGCAGTCGACATGACGGCGCGATCCGACAGGCTCCGCTCTGGGCGAAACACTCGGCGATATGAAAATCGCTTTCCATCGCCCTTACCAGTTCGCCGAGGTTGATCTCCGACGGCGCAGACCGCAGGCGGATGCCGCCGCCCTTGCCGCGGATCGTTTCGATATAGCCACGTTTTCCGAGTTCATGAACCACTTTCATGATGTGGTTTCGGGAGATGTCGTAGCGCTCGGCAATTTCGCTGATCGTGGCCAGCGCATCTTTTTTGAGTCCGAGGTAGATCAGGACTCGCAGGGAGTAATCGGTATAGCGGGTAAGACGCATTCGTAATGACTTCCTGAGCGGAACAATCGGCCGCTCGGTTGATATCACGGATCAGAATTCCATCAGTTTTTTACAGGCTTTCCGCCGGAACGTCACGCGTATTCGGTTCCGGCCTGATCGCACCGACGTCCGGTGAGTGCGAGCAGCGGATGACTTCCCGTTCACCAATCGTTCTGACAGTTGGTCGAGCTTCGCGGCGTGTTGCCACGGAACATCCTGCCCTGAGCGGTTCAGTCCAGAGCAGGTCGCAAAAAAATCGGAGTGTAGACCACTACGTACAGGAGAAAGGCAGTGGCCCAGAGCAGCCCGGACAGGCCCAGCATACCGGGCAGGCCCGGTACCAATGCGGCTACCAGCCTGAGCAGGGCGGCGCCGCTGATGCTGATGAAGGCCGCCAGCAGTAACGGCGGCGCCTGTATCGGCCGGCCGGTGTGGCCAAGGGCAACCCGCGCCATCATGCCGAGGGCCAGGGTGCCGAGTGCGCCGACCGCAAGCACGTGCGCGCCGGCGGACCAGCTCAGAGACATGACGCCGGCCAGATGGAATCCCAGGACCAGCAGCCCGACCGGAATCCAGGCATAGCCCAGGTGCAGGATCCACAGCATCGGCTCGCGCGAAACCCGCCATGGTCTCCAGGCCAGCAGCCTGGCCAGATTGACTGTGGCCGCGGCGAACAGGAGCGGGGCCAGCGACGCGTGCCGTCCGACCGTCAACACTCCGAGGAAACACAGTACGACCATGATCGTGGCGGTCCAGTCCAGTGCCGGCCAGCGTTTTGGCGCCGCGGCGGGAAGACGCCGGGTGGTAAAGAACGGAATGACCCGGCCACCCATGAAGACCAGAACCGTGGTGACCATGAGGAGCGACCCGTCCATTGCCCGATGGACGAGGCCAGCCGGCACCAGACCGTGAAAACCCAGGTGCAGGACGATATTGAACGTGGTGAGAGCAGGAAGAATCAGCAGAAAGGCGTAGTTCCGCCTGTTCGCAGTGGGGATGAGCACCCGGGCCAGCAGGATCGCGACGATGGGGAGCAGGGCGACGTCCAGCACGCTGGTCAGCCAGAGGGGCATCAGCTCCGGTAACAGAAAGCCGGCGCGGGCCGACCACCACAGCCCGAGCAGCAGCGCCAGTACGCCGGGGGTGGTGGTGCTTCGCCCGGTCCAGTTCTGCGCGGCAGTCAAAAGAAAGCCGACCAGCACCGCCATGGCGAAGCCGAACAGCATCTCGTGGCTGTGCCATAACGGCAGAGGCACGGCCGGACTCGGCGAAGCCCACCCCTGCAGGGCCGCAATCCAGAGTAGCAGCCAGAATGCGGCCAGCAGGGCAGCCGACAGAAAGAACGGCCGGAATGCGATGGAAAGCAGAGCCACCGCAGCGTTCCCCGGGGAGTGCCGGTGGGCGGACCGGACCGCCGGGTTCACCGGACTGCTACACCGGATGATCTCGCGCGACGGTCGCTCCAGGGCCCGCAGGTCCGACGACGTGTCGGTTCCGCAGTCCCGAGCTGTGCGCGCAGTGCCTCGAAACGCTGTTCGGCCTGGTCGGCCATCAACGGATCCTGGGTCCAGTGGAACCGGGTTGTGAGCTCCAGCCAGTCGGCAGGGGTCAGCCCGTCTTCCAGGGCGTCAAAGACGCCGTTGTCTTCCACGTCCATGTGTGCCCGAAAGCTGTCGACATACCGCTGTCCGAGACGCGCCAGCGCCCTTCGCGCAATGTCGTCGCCGTCCGCGCAGCGACTGATCAGCACACGCAGACGAACCCCGTCCGCTGCCATCTGCGGATGTTCCTCCTCCAGCGCGTCGATGGTCGCCCGGAGTTGTGGCGTCCGTTCGATCAGACGGGCAAAAAGCAGATCCTCCAACGGATGGTGATAGCAGTCCGGATAGGTCACCAGATAGTCCACGATGTCTGCCAGAAGTTGATAGTCAAACGGTCCGCCGGATTCCAGTGTATCGAGCTGCTGTTCCAGCAGGCTCAGCAAATTGCGCAGGTTGCGGTGTTCGTTGCGCAGGCGCTCAAGGGTAGCGTTCGCCATGGTTTCTCCTCCGGCTTGACGCATTTTCGGATTGTCGGACGGGTGACATCCGCTCTCGAAGATGTATAGTAAATACATGTTAAAAGCGCAAGTTCCGGTTTGCTTCTGGAGAAGGGAGGCGACACATGACTTTCGTCGTGACCGAAGCCTGCATCAGGTGCAAGTACACCGATTGCGTGGAAGTGTGTCCGGTGGACTGCTTTCACGAAGGCCCGAACTTCCTGGTCATCAATCCCGAGCTCTGCATTGACTGCACCTTGTGCGTTCCGGAGTGCCCGGTCGAAGCGATTTACGACGAATGTGATCTGCCTGCAGATCAGATGGGGTTCGTTGCCATCAATGCAGAGCTGAGCCGGCACTGGCCGGTGATTACCGAACGCAAGGATCCACCGGAGGACGCCGAGGAATGGCGCGAGGTGGAGGACAAGAAAGACCTGCTGGAACGTTGATCGAGCTGCAAAAGGAGAGCCGCAATGAATATGCTGAAAAGTCTTGCCCTTGTCGCTGTGCTGGTCTTCCCGGGTGCCGTTCTGGCCGAGGAGGCGAAGCCGCCGGCCCCGGACGAATGGTTCGAGTCCCTGATCACTGAAACGCCCGCGGATGGCTTCGCGCTTGCCATTCGTCTGGCGCGTCGCAGCGTCACGACGATCCAGACGGACCGGGAAGTCCTGCATGCGCTGCGCCCGATTTACGCGAACGATTCGGCACAACTCATTGCCGCGTCGCAGGTGGCGGCGGCCTACTTCGACATCGTCGCGCAGGCAAACAATTACTGGCGTGACGCCGAGTAGCATGAATGGCCCGTCGGAGCGGCTATCGATGTACTCCAGGGGCATGCGCCTTATCCAAACCGTCCGCCGCGATCCGGGCTCAGTCGGTCTCGTTCATGGCCAGCACGATCTTGCCGGCATGTTTGCCGGATTCCATCAGTGCCTGCGCCTCGGGGGCCTTGTCGAACGGTAGCGTGCTGTCCCCCACCGGCCGAAGGGTGCCGCTGACAAAGCCTTCGGTCAGCCGTTCCTCAAACAACCGTGCCATGGCGATGCGGCGCTCCAGGGGCAGGCTGCGCATGGTCATGGCGCGCAGGTTCAGCCGGCGGAACAGCACCGGGGCCAGATTGATGCTGTCTTTGGGGCCGGCCATGATCCCGACGAGGACGTGGGTGCCTTCGGTACGGAGGCTGTCCAGATTGTCCTGCAGGTGGCCACCGCCCACCAGATCGAGAACCACCTGAGCGCCGTCGCCGGTGTGTTCCCGGACCAGTTCCGGCAATCTTCCGTCACCGTCAACCGCAAGCACATCCAGTCCGTAGTCCCTGACCTGTTGCAGGCGTTCCAGGGAGCGGCCCGTGCCGATGCTGTGGCAACCGAAATGGCGGCACAGTTGCAT
>PXAT01000092.1 GCA_003565775.1 Ectothiorhodospiraceae bacterium
GAGCCGATCGCCGGCATGAGTGCGCGCGAGCGGGAACAGACCGCCGATTTGCTCAACGAGCTTGCCGGCAAGCAGTCGATCATCGTCATCGAGCATGACATGAATTTCGTCAAACAGATCGGACGCAAGGTCACGGTGCTGCATCAGGGCAAGATTCTGGCCGAGGGCGACATGGAGTCGGTGCAATCCGACCAGAAGGTCATCGACGTCTATCTGGGGCACTGAGGCGCAGCCGCACCCCTGACCAAGGAATGAGGAACAAGCGATGCTGGAAGTTTCCGGTCTGAAAGTGAGTTACGGGCAGAGTGAGGTCATCCATGGCGTGGACTTCACCGCCCGCCAGAACGAGACCCTGGCGATCATGGGCCGCAACGGGATGGGCAAGACCACGGTCTTCAAGACCCTGATCGGCATCCTCAAGAACACCGCCGGCAGCATCAAGCTGGACGGTCAGGAGCTGGCCGGGCTGCCCAGTCATGCGCGGGTTGCTGCCGGTCTGGCCTACGTGCCGCAGGGCCGTCTGATCTTTCCTCACCTGACGGTGCTCGAGAACATCGAAGCCGGCCTGGAGACGGCGACCAACAGCAAGAAGGTGCCGGACGAAATCTTTTCACTGTTCCCGGTGCTGCTGGAAATGCGGCATCGCAAGGGCGGCAACCTGTCCGGCGGCCAGCAGCAGCAACTGGCCATCGCCCGCGCGCTGGTCTCGGAACCCAAGGTGTTGCTGCTGGATGAGCCTACCGAGGGCATCCAGCCCTCGATCATCAAGGAGATCGCGCAGACCCTGAACGAGATTCAGAAGATGCGCGATATCACCATCGTGGTGTCGGAACAGATCCTCAGCTTCACGATGGAGATCGCCAACCGCCTGATGGTGATCGAATCCGGACGCATGGTGCATGACGTGGAACGCAAGGATTGCGACGCCGACAAGATCACCAGTTATCTGTCCGTCTGACAGCGGGTCGGTCACCGTGCTGCGACATCAGAAAACAGGCCTCTTTCGAGGCCTGTTCCTTATCCGGCTTCCAGGGCCAGCCGCGTCCGTCAGTCGGCCATGTTCCAGACGTGGCTGACCATTTCCCAGTCACCGGCATCGTTTCGCCGGAAGGAAGTCGTCAGAACACCACCGAACGTGATGGCATTGCCGTCGCCGTCAGTGCCCTCGGCCTGCCAGTGACCGGTCTGAACCAGCAGATCTCCCGTGTGATCCGCACGCACGATCTCGATGCGATGGCTGTGCACTCCGTTGTCCAGAAAGCTCTGGAACAGACCCTGAATCTCCTCACGGCCTTCCAGAATCTCCCCATTACCCGGCGAAAGCACCGCATCCTCGGCGTAATGCTCCGCCAGCGCCGCCGCATCGGCACGATTGAAATCCTCATCCCACGCCAGGCCCAGCGAAACCGCGACCTCGTGGGCCGTTTCCTCGGCCAGAACCGGAGTAGCGGTCAGGACAGCCGCCGCAAGTGCCGCGGCGGGAAAAATGTGAAAACGCATGATCTTTCTCCATTCGAAACCGTGAATTCGCAGGCCTCCGGACCCGGTCGCGTCGGCGATGCCGTGGTCCCGGATGACGGCCACGACTATGCCGGCGTACAATGATGCGAATCCAATATCTTTATAGTTGTTATTGATGCTCTCTCGCTATCAATTAGCCTACCAACTACGGCATATCGCGACGTTTCTGACCATCGCCGAAGAACAGAGCTTCCGCCGCGCCGCGGAGCGCCTTCACATCGCGCAACCGGCACTCTCCCGTCAGATCGCACAGCTGGAAGACGCCCTTGAATGCGCGCTTTTCCACCGGGAGGGTCGGCGCATCCGACTCACCCCGGCGGGAGAGTTTCTCTACCGCGAGAGCGGCAAGGCGATGCAGTCCCTCGAGACGATTGCCGAGCAGACGCGCAGTGTCGGCCAGGGCCGAACGGTGTTGCTGCGACTCGGTTATTCCAGCGCGGCGATGTCCAGCTTTCTGCCATCGCTGATCCGCACCATCCGGAGCGGCCTGGCGGGCGCCGAATTCAGCTTCGTGGAAAGAACCTCGGATCAGCTCATGGACGCGGTGATTCGCGGGGAGCTGGATGCCGCATTCATTCTCCACCGGCCGGAGAACCCGTTACTGCGAATGCTCCCCATCCGCAGCGAACCGGTGGGGGTGATATTGCCGGATGATCATCCGCTTGCCGCGCAGGACAGCCTGTCACTGGCCGCCTTGAAGGACGAAACCTTCATTCTTTTCCCGCGCCGGACTAACCCGGTGATGTACGACGAAATTCTGGCTGCCTGTCATGACCAGGGCTTCAGTCCCGCCCGGATTCGCGAGGTTGCACCCCGTTCCATTGCGGTGGGCCTGGTGGCGGTGGGCGACGGCATCGCGACCATCGCCCAATCGTTGCGGCACAGCTGTGTTCATGGCACCTGCTATCGGCCACTGACCGAGCCGGCACCGCGCGTCCGCTTCAGTTGCATCACGGCGCTGGAAACCCGGGGTGAATGGCTCGACCTGCTGAGGGAAATCCTGGAGCGCGACTACGCCAGCTCATCCGCTGCTTCATCGTTGCGCTGAGGAGCAGCGCGATCGAAAGCGACCGCCTGTCGATTCCGTGCCGGAGGCATGGTTGGCTCAGACGGTCGAAGGGTCCGTCCCGGGGTCCGCGTTCAGGGGATCCAGCAAGTCGTCAGTGACCTGCAAGACCACTTCGTCGAAATGCTCGACAACCTCGCCCTGCATGCGCGGGAACGCCGGATGGTCGAGTACGCCGCTGTCCTTGAAGCACCGTCGGCGGGTCGCCTCGTCGGGCCAGAGCGCGTAGGACCAGAACAGGCCGTCACGATCCTGGTGCAGCCGGGCGCCGTGAGAGCCGCAGCGCTGATGGATCAGAGCCGTTCCTTCGGCCCAAGCCTGACGGAACTCAAGCTCCCGTCCCGGCTTGACCCGCCAGCGGTAGAGCACCGCAACGGTCAGGGTGACCTCCGCTCCAGAACGTTGTCGCCGCGCTGGCGCCGCCGCCGTTCGCGACAGCGTCGGGCCTGACCACCGCAGAGTTCGCAATCGGCCTCGATACCCAGCGCACCCAGGCCACCGCAGGACCCCTTGACCGGCTTGTTCGACAGAATCACGCCGATCGCCATGCCGGCAAACAGCAGACAGAACATCAGAAAAGCCAAGCCAATCACCAGCAGCATCAGTCTGCTCCTTCGGCCACGTAAGCGGCGAACGCCGGCGTCATCTGTTCACGCAGCCGGTCTCCGTCGCGTATCAACAACAATACGGCGAGCTCGCGTTGTCGCGCAAACGCGTAGCCATCGTCCGGACCGAGCACATTGATGGCGGTGGCCAGGGCATCCGCCTGTTTGGCGCTGTCAGCGAGCACGGTGACAGACACGAGATCCTCGGGAATCGGATATCCGGTACGCGGATCGATGGTGTGGGAAAACGCCTTGTCACGATCACGGAAAAAATTCCGGTAACTGCCGGACGTGGCCATCGCCTGGTCGCCGGGCTGGATCACGCTGTGGATGGAACGCTCGCCCTCGGCTGGCCGCTCCACCGCGATTCGCCAGCGCTCGCCGTCGGCCCGATGCCCGCGGACCCGCATGTCACCGCCGATCTGCACCAGATAATCACTGATCCCGCGTCGCTCCAGCACCTCGGCCATCAGGTCCGAGCCGTAACCCTTGGCGATGGAGGAAAAGTCCAGATAGATACTGCCGTGCTGCGTCAGATGACCGGTATCCGGCTCGTAATCCAGCTTCTGCCAGCCGACCCGCTCCCGCGCCACCTCGATATCCGACTCCGGGGGCGGTTCTCTGCGGGGGCCGTCCGGCCCGAATCCCCACAGATTGACCAGCGGCCCCACGGTCGGGTCATAGGCTCCTCCGGTCTGCTCGGCCAGTTCCAGCGCCGTCTCCAGCACTCGCGCGAAATCCGCTGGCAACTCCACACGGTCACCGGCATCGGAGCGGTTGAAACGGCTGAGGTCCGAGTCCTCGCGGTAGGTGCTCATCTGCGCATTGACAGTCTCCAGCGCCATCTCGATGTCCTGCCGCAGCCCGGCCGTCTCGCTGCCCGGCGAGGCGATGAACTGCACCGACCAGGTGGTGCCCATGGTGGAACCGCTGAGTTGATGGGCCTCCGGCGGCCGGTCACAGGCGGCCAGCAACAGGCCGCCGAGCAGCAGCAACAGAGAAGTCGCGTGGAGATGTCGGCCCGGCATGCTCAGCCTCCGAAGTCGTCGAGCAGGATGTTCTCCGGCTCCACGCCCAGATCGGTCAGCATCTTGATGGCCGAGGAATTCATCATCGGCGGTCCGCACAGGTAGTACTCGCAGTCCTCCGGCGCCGGGTGATCCTTGAGGTAGTTGTCATACAGCACCTGATGGATGAAGCCGGTGAGTCCGTCCCAGTTGTCTTCCGGTAAGGGATCGGACAAGGCCAGGTGCCAGGTGAAATCGGGATACTCGCGGGCAAGCATGTCGAAATCCTCGACATAGAACGCCTCCCGGTAGGAGCGGGCCCCGTACCAGAAGGTGATCTTGCGTTTGCTGTTCAGCCGCAGCAGCTGATCGAAGATATGCGAGCGCATCGGTGCCATGCCGGCACCACCGCCGATGAAGATCATCTCCGCATCCGTATCCTTGGCAAAGAACTCGCCGAACGGACCGAATACCGTGAACGGATCCCCGGGCTTGAGACTGAACACGTAGGACGACATCTTGCCGGGCGTGACATCCGGTTTGTTCGGCGGCGGCGTGGCAATGCGCACATTGAACTTGAGCACGCCGCGTTCTTCCGGGTAGTTGGCCATCGAATAGGCCCGCACGATGGTCTCATCGCTCTTGCACTCGAGATCGAACAGCTGCATGCGCTCCCAGTCTTCCCGGAACTGCTCGGGAATGTCGAAGTCGCGGAATCTGACGTGAAACGGCGGCGCCTCCATCTGCACGAAGCCACCGGCGCGGAAGTCCACCTCCTCGCCTTCCGGAAGCTTCAGGACCAGTTCCTTGATGAAGGTGGCGACATTCTCGTTCGACACGACCTCGCACTGCCATTTGCGCACCTCGAAGAATTCCGGCGGCACCAGGATCTTCATGTCCCGCTTCACCGGCACCTGACAGGACAGGCGGTAGCCCTCGCGGATTTCCTTGCGCGTGAAGTGATCGGCCTCGGTCGGCAGGATGTCGCCACCACCCTCGAGGACCTGGCAGCGACATTGCCCGCAGGTGCCGCCGCCACCGCAGGCGGACGACAGGAAAACGCCGTTCTCCGCCAGGGTTCCCAGCAGCTTCCCGCCGGCCGAGGTTTCCAGGCTCTTCCCGGGATCCTCGTTGATCTCGATCCGCACGTCCCCACTGCTGACCAGGCCGGCCCGCGCAGCCAGAATCACCATCACCAGCATCAGCACCACGACGGTGAAGGTGAAAACGCCGAACAGAATCTCGACTGCCATGGCAACTCCCCGCTACAGCTGGACCCCGGCAAAGGACATGAAGCCGAGCGACATCAGTCCGACCACGATGAAGGTGATCCCCAGTCCCTTGAGGCCATCCGGCACGTCGCTGTACTTGAGCTTCTCGCGAATCGCCGCCAGCAGAACGATGGCCAGCGCCCAGCCGACGCCGGAACCGAAGCCGAACACCACGCTCTCGGTGAAGGTGTAATGACGCTCGACCATGAACAGGACGCCACCGAGAATCGCGCAGTTGACGGTAATCAGCGGCAGAAAGATGCCGAGCGCGTTGTACAGGGCCGGCACGTACCGATCGAGGGTCATTTCCAGGATCTGCACGATCGCCGCGATCACGCCGATGTAACAGAGCAGGCCGAGGAAACGCATATCCAGCGTTTCGAGGGCGGCGATGCCGGTCCATGCCAGGGCACCCTCATCCAGCAGGTTGTGCAGAATCAGATTGTTCACCGGTACGGTGATGGTCAGCACCACGACCACCGCGATGCCGAGCCCGAGCGCGGTCTGCACCTTCTTCGAGATGGCGAGAAAGGTGCACATGCCGAGGAAAAAGGCCAATGCCATGTTCTCGACGAACACGGCCCGAATGAACAGGCTCAGATAGTGCTCGAACACATCCGGCTCCTGGGCCCTCAGAAGGCCTCGCTGACACGTGAATTCGGCGCGATCTCGAACGGCTGCTCCTCGACCTGTTCCGTACGCCAGGCACGCAGCAGCCAGATGAAACCGCCGATCAGGAAAAATGCGCTGGGCGGCAGCAGCATCAGACCGTTGGTGTAGTACCAGCCGCCCTCGGTGACCGGCTGCAGGATCTGCATGCCCATCAGGCTGCCGGAACCGAAAAATTCCCGGTTGATGCCGACGAACAGCAGCACCACGGAATAGCCGAGGGCATTGCCGAAGCCGTCCACCGCGGACAGCACCGGCGAATGATTCATGGCGAAGGCCTCGGCCCGCCCGAGAATGATGCAGTTGGTGATGATCAGGCCGACAAACACGGACAGCTGCCGGCTGATGTCATAGGCATAGGCCTGGAGAAACTGGTCAACCACGATCACCAGCGAGGTGATGATCGTCATCTGCACGATGATGCGAATGTTGGCCGGGACGTGCGAGCGCACGACGCTGATGAAAAAGTTGGAGCAGGTCAGAACGAAGATCACGGCCAGACACATCGTGACCGTAGTCACCAGGGTGGTGGTGATGGCCAGCGCCGAACAGATGCCGAGGATCTGCAGGGCAATCGGATTGTTGTTGAAGATCGGCGCGAAAAGGACGTCCTTCGCTTTTTCATCGGCCATGATCCACTCCCGTCAGAAAGCCTGCGTATCGCCGTCGATACCGTTGTTCGAGCGCTCCCGAACGCGCTCCAGATAGGGCCGGAACCCGGTTTCCCCCATCCAGAATCGAACCAGATTGTTCACCCCGTTGGCCGTCAGCGTCGCCCCGGACAGGCCGTCCACCCGATGATCCGCGTCGGGCGCGTCCTCACCGACAGCGCCTTTCACCACACGGATGGCAACACGGCCGTCGTCATCGAACAGGCGCTTGCCGATCCAGTTTTCCTGCCAGCGGGGGTTGTCTATCTCGCCACCGAGACCGGGCGTCTCGCCATGTTCGAAGAACCCGATACCCGCAACGGTGTTGGCATCCGGTTCCAGAGCGAGAAAGCCATACATGGTGGACCAGAGGCCGTAGCCGTGGACCGGCAGGATGATGCGGCGCACCTCACCGTCCTCATCCCGCGCCAGGAACACCTCGGCCACGGCAGCCTGCCGTCGGATACCGGCGGGATCCGGCGCCACGGGCCGGCTGAGCTCCGGATCGCGGGCTGCACGCCGCTGGTCGTAGGCATCCGGCTTGTCGACGTAGGCGCCGGTGTCGAGATCGACGAAGCGACGCTCGATGGCATCGAAGGCCGCCGCGACATCCATACCCGGCTCGTAGAGGCCGGCGGCCTGGAGGATGTGCAGCTGACGGTACTGCATGCGGTTGTCCTGCTGCATCGGACGCAGGGCAACCGAGGCCGTGGAGACGATAACGGCGCAGACCAGGCATACCAGCAGTGACACGCGCAGGATGTTGCCGACGGATTCCCTGTGCATGGCCATGGCGTCAGACCTCCCGCCGCCGCATGCGGCGCCGAATGTTCGCCTGCACGACGAAGTGATCGATCAGCGGTGCGCAGAGATTGCCGAACAGAATCGCCAGCATCACGCCCTCGGGGAACGCCGGATTGACCACCCGGATCAGCACCACCATCGCCCCGATCAGCAGCCCGAAGATCCATTTGCCGGTGTCGGTCATCGACGCCGACACCGGATCGGTCGCCATGAACACCAGGCCGAAAGCGAAGCCACCCAGGGTCAGATGCCAGTACCAGGGCATCTCGAACATGGGATTGGTCTCGCTGCCGATCATGTTGAACAGGCTCGACAGCACGACCATGCCGATGAACATGCTGAGCATGATGCGCCAGGAAGCGATCCGCGTGACCAGCAGCACCACGGCACCGACCGCGATCAGCAGCGTCGACGTCTCGCCGATGGACCCCTGGATCCCGCCAAGGGAGGTCTGCATCCAGGTCAGATCGACGCCGTTGCCGCTGGCTGCCACGCCGGTCAGCCCGACCGAGAAGTCCATGTCGCCGGACGCCGCAAGGGCCAGCGCCGTGGCGCCCGAGAAGCCGTCCACCGCGGTCCAGACGGCATCACCGGACATCTGTGCCGGATAGGCGAAGAACAGGAAGGCCCGGCCCACCAGCGCCGGATTGAGAAAGTTCTTGCCGGTACCGCCGAAGATCTCCTTGCCCACAACAACACCGAAACTGATGCCCAGGAAAACCATCCATAGCGGAATGGTCGGCGGCAGGATCAGCGTGAACAGGATGCCGGTGACGAAGAACCCCTCGTTGACCTCGTGACCGCGTTTCCAGGCGAACAGGCCTTCCCAGATGAAACCGCCGAGATAGGTGACGATGAAAATGGGCACGTAGAATACGGCCCCGTGCAGGAAATTGGCGGCCGCATTGCGATAGTCGAACCCGGTCGCCATCAGCACCAGGTCCGTGCGCCAGCCGGGAAGCGGCTCGTAGCCGAAGTCGGTGATCTGCAGATTGGCCTGGTAACCGGTGTTGTACATGCCGAACAGCAGGCAGGGCAGTGCGGCAAACCAGACCGTCATCATCACCCGCTTGAGGTCGATGCCGTCGCGCACGTGAGCACCGGCCCGCGTGGTGCTGGCGGGGCTGTACAGCATCGTGTCGAACATTTCGTAGAACACGTAATACCGTTGCAGCTTCCCACCCTCGTGGAAGTGCGGCGCAATCCTGTCGTCGATGAACCGTCTCAGCCCCACGTCAGCCCTCCAGCTCGATGCGGGTCAGGTTGTCCCGCAGGATGGGGCCGTATTCGTACTTGCCGACACAGACGTAAGTGCAAAGGGCCAGGTCCTCCTCGACCAATTCCAGTGCACCCAGGGCCTGCGCGGTCTCGGTGTCCCCCACCACCAGCGAGCGCAGCAGCTGCGTCGGCAGAAGGTCCAGTGGCATCACCGTTTCGTACTGGCCCAGCGGCACCATCGCCCGCTCGCTGCCGTTGGTGCTGGTGGTGAAGTTGAAGCGCTTCCAGGGCATCAGTCGGGACAGGTAGATGTTCAGGACCGAGTGCCGCTCGAGGCCCGGCGACAGGTAGCCCAGCAGCTGGCGCTCATGGCCCTCGCGCAGGACCGTGACCTGATTCGCCGAACGCCCGAGATAGCCGATCGCACCGTCGGCGCGATGGCCGTTGAACACGGAACCGGAGATGATCCGGTTATCGCCCGGTTTCAGTTCACCGGCAGTCAGATCGGCGATCGATGCGCCGACCCGGGTGCGGATAAGACGCGGGTCGCGAACCTGCGGTCCGGCGAGGGCGACGACACGTTCGCTGTGGATCCGGCCGCCAGTGAACAGATGTCCGATGGCGATCACGTCCTGATAGCCGACCACCCAGACGCTGCGCTGCATGTCGACCGGTTCGAGGAAATGAATGTGGGTCCCGGGGTTGCCGGCGGGGTGCGGGCCGGCAAAGAACTCTTCCCGGATCTTGTCGTCGGCAAAGGACGGCAGCGTCGAGCCGGCGGCGCGGCAGACCCAGACCGGCCCTTCGGTGAGACGACCCAGCACCGTCAGCCCGTCGCGAAACGCCCTTTCGTCGGCCGCAATGACGACGTCGGGATCGGCGGCCAGCGGATTGGTGTCCATGGCCGGGACGAAGATGGCGCGCGGGGAGGAACCGCGCGCCGGCACCTTGCCGAATGGCCGTGTGCGGATCGCGGTCCACTCGCCGGAGCTGATCAGTTGCTGCTCGACCCGGTCGCGGTCAAGACGGCGCAGTGTCGCGGCGTTGTGGGCATCAAAGGACTCGTCACCGTCACTGCCCGACAGTTCGATCACGACTGACAGCAAGACCCGACGCGGGCCCCGATGGATGGCGCTGATCCGCCCGGCGGCAGGTGCCGTGTAGCGGACGCCCTCGATTTTCTTGTCCTCGAACAACACCTGGCCGCGCCGAACCCGATCGCCCTCACGGACCATCATGGTCGGCTTCAGTCCCGGATAATCACCGCCCAGCAGGGCGACGGATCGGACTCGCGGTCCCCGCTCGATCTCCTGGCGCGGCGTACCGGCCATCGGAAGGTCGAGCCCCCTCTTGAGTTTGATCATCTTGTTTTATCCAAGTCTCTAGGAAACACCGATGGATTCCCGCGTCCGCGGCAGCATCCAGCGTTTCCTTAATCGCTTGTTTGTTGTTCTCCTCCAGGCGACACGGCGACCCCCCAGGCCCCCTCGCTGCCACCCTTTCCGCTTCGTCCCTCCTGTGTGTTTCCGCCTGATTCCACCCTGACAGTTCGGGCGTCCCGAAAAACCGCGAACCGACCGGATGCGGGCACCTGCACCGGATGGCGCGAAGCGCATGCGCACACGGTCACGGGGCAAAAGCCCCGGATAGGTGACACAATTTCAGTATGGTAGAGGTTCTGCCCCTTCACCAGTCTGACGCCTGCGCTATGCTTCCGGATGAGAAAACGCGGATCCATTCGCACGACGGCGTTGGCGTTCGCATGGCCCCGGGGGCAGGCCCGGTAGGTCGGATGATCTGACTCGAACAAGAAAAGTCGCGGGAGGACAGGACGCAATGGAGACTTCACTCAAAGTCGTCATGGCCGAAAAGGAAGCGCTGCTGGCCGAGAAGGGCGGGAAGCTTTACACGGTGACGCCGGATGCAACGGCGGCCAGCGCCATCGCCGCCATGTGCGATGCCGGCATTGGTTGCGTGCTGGTGGTCCAGGATGACCGGCTGCTCGGCGTGTTCTCGGAACGCGACGTGATGCGTCGGATCGCCCTGCGCGGACTGGCGGCGGATCAGGTCACCGTCGGCGAGGTCATGACCACGCAACTGGTCACGGTGACGCCCGACACCACCGTCGAGCAGGCCCTGATCCAGTGCACCGACCGGCGCATCCGTCATCTGCCGGTGACCGTCGGCGAGCAGTTGCTCGGGCTGCTGTCCATCGGCGATCTGGTGCGCTTCGTGGTCAAGGACAAGGACCGCACCATCGCCGACCTGACCGACTACATCCACGGTCACCAGATACAGATCTGACTGATCGCGCCAGAGGGACCTGCGCATGACAGATGGTCGGCAACGCGCGCTGCGCGACGCGCTCGGCATGTATGCCACCGGCGTCGCCGTGGTCACTGCAGCCGGGCCGGAGCAGAGGCCTGTAGCGATGACCGTCAACAGCTTCGCCACGGTCTCCCTCGATCCCCCGCTTGTGCTCTGGAGTATCCAGCGGGACGTCGGGCCGTTCGCCGAATTCATGGACGCCGACCATTACGCCGTCCACGTATTGCACGCGGGGCAGCAGGGAGCCGCCGACCATTTTGCGCAGAGCCTGGATGACAAGTTTGCCGGTCGGCAGTACGAAGTCGGGCCGGAGGGGCTGCCGTTACTGGATGACTTCTGTGCCCGCTTTCAGTGCGGCGTCGAACGGCGCATCCCGGCCGGCGACCACGTCATCCTGCTCGGCCGGGTGCTCGATTTCGAGCAGCGCCCGGCAGAGCCGCTGGTCTTCCATGCCGGCGCCTACGCGACTACTCGACCGTAACCGATTTCGCCAGATTGCGGGGCTTGTCGACGTCGGTGCCCTTGAGCAGGGCAACATGATAGGCAAGCAACTGCAGCGGCACCGTGTACACCAGCGGCGCCAGATCCGGGTCGACGCTGTGTAGCGGCAGGTGATGAGGAATGTCGTGCATGTCGATGGCCTCGTCGGCGAACACGAACAACTCCCCGCCACGGGCATGGACTTCCTGCAGATTGGAGAGCAGCTTTTCCAGCAGTTCGTCATTGGGTGCGACAGCAACCACCGGCATGTCGGCATCCACCAGCGCCAGCGGACCGTGCTTCAGCTCGCCCGCCGGATACGCCTCGGCGTGGATGTAGGAGATTTCCTTCAGCTTGAGCGCGCCCTCCATGGCCACCGGATACTGAGCGCCCCGCCCGAGAAACAGCGCGTGATGCTTGTCGGCGAAGTGCTCCGCCATGACCTCGATCGCGCTTTCCAGCTGCAGACAGGCTTCCACCTGATGCGGTAGCTGCTGCAAGGCATTCGCCAGGCGCGACTGTTCGGACTCGGCCATACCGCGGTGACGGCCCAGCGCGAGGACCAACAGCATCAACGCCACCAACTGCGTCGTGAAAGCCTTGGTGGAAGCAACGCCGATCTCCTGGCCGGCGCGGGTCATCAGCACCAGATCGGCTTCCCTGACCAGCGAGCTTTCCGGCACGTTGCAGATGGCCAGACTTGCTCCGTACTCACGTTGCCCGGCATCGCGCAAGGCAGCCAGCGTGTCTGCGGTCTCTCCCGACTGGGAGATGACCACGAACAGCGTGGACTCGTCGGCCGGCGGTCGCACGCGGTACCGGTATTCGCTGGCGACTTCCACATGGCAGGGTATGCCGCAGAGATCCTCCATCCAGTAGCGCGCCACCATTCCGGCGTGGTAACTGGTGCCGCAGGCGACGATCTGCACACGACGCGTTTTCTCGAAGATGGCCTCAGCGGCGGGGCCGAAACAACTATCCGCTACGCGACCGTCCCGCAGCCGGTCGCTCAGGGTGTTGGCGATCACCGCAGGCTGTTCATGGATCTCCTTGAGCATGTAGTGCCGGTAGGCGCCACGATCCGCCGATTCGGGATCGATGGTAGATGCCCGTACCGGGCGTTCGACGATCTCGCCTGCCGCGTCGAACACGGTCATGCTGCACTGGCGCAGATCGACCACGTCGCCTTCCTCGAGGAACACGAAACGCTGGGTCACCGGCAGCAGAGCGAACACGTCCGACGCCAGGAAATGCTCGTCGAAGCCGACGCCGACCACCAGCGGGCTGCCGCGACGGGCCCCGACGAGCCGGCCCGGCTCGTCGCGATCCATCACCGCAAGGGCATAGGCGCCACGAATCCGGCCGATCACCTGCTGCACGGCGGCCAGCAGATCGGCACCGCTCTCCAGTTGCTGGTGGACCAGATTCACCACCACTTCGGTGTCGGTCTCCGAGGCGAAACTGTAGCCATCGGCAATCAGTTGCTGTTTCAGCGTCTGGTAATTCTCGATGATGCCGTTATGCACGAGGGCGACGCGTTCTCGCGCAACATGGGGATGGGCATTGAGTTCGCTGGGTGGTCCGTGGGTGGCCCACCGGGTGTGAGCAATACCGGTACCGCCGGTCACGACCTGATCGGTGGTCTGTTGCTCCAGCGCCTCGACTTTCCCCACCGAGCGGTGACGCTGAATCGGTCCGCCGTGATCAAGAACCGCGAAGCCTGCCGAATCGTAACCCCGGTATTCGAGACGACGCAGGCCTTCCATGAGAATCCGTCTCACATCCCTTTGCGCAACGGCGCCGACGATTCCACACATGCAGTCGCTTCCCGAGTCGAAGAAAAATCTGGATCGATACCGGCAGTCCCGGACAGAAAACGCCGCTGCCGGGAGGTCCGGCAGCGGCGCCTTGCGAAGCGCTCAGATTCCGCGCCGCGGTGTCGGCACGATCAGCAGTGGACGCGTGGTACGCCGCACCATCGCCGCAGTGGTGCTGCCGAGCATCAACTCCCTGACCGGGCTGTTACCACGTTTCCCGATGATGATGAGACCGGTATTGCTATCGTCGGCCAGTTGCCGGATCTGCTGCGACGGCGTGCCCCGACCCAACCGCTTGTCGATGGTCGCGTCTCCACCGGAAACCCGCCCGGCCAGTGCCGCCAGGCGCTCCTCGGCATGGCGTGTGGCTTCGGCTTCGCCTTCGTCCTCGACCGCATCGTGATCCACCACATGGGCGAAAATCACATGGCTTGCCGCCGGCGCCAGGCGCAGCGCCATGTCCTCGGCGGCGGTGGCGCTGTCGGAAAAGTCGGTCGCCAGCAGCAGGCTGGAGAAATCCGTCACCGAGGCACCTTCGGTGTCGACCGGTTCGATCAGCAACGGCGTGGTCGTCTTGCGGGCCAGCTGCAGCACCGTGCTGCCACGCAGGAATTCGCGGAAAGCACTTTCGCCGCGCGAACCGAGCACGATCAGGTCGGCTTCGCGGGCCCGGGCCAGAGTCGACAGTTCGTGCGCCGGCTGGCCGATGCGTAACTCCACATGAACCGTCGTTTGTTCGTCCTTCAATCGGTCCCGGGTTTCCTCAAGGCGGCGCTGAACCGCCTGCCGCTGCGCTTCATCACCGCTCTCGGGGTCATGAGAGCGAAGCACGTCCACCAGCGTGAATTCACGGGTCCCCTGCTTCTTCAACTGCTGGATACTGCGCAGCAGCGCGGGGGCGGCAGATCCGAAATGCGCGGCGACAACCACATGCTGAAACATCGACAGCCTCCTTTCCGTTAACGGGTCGGGCCGGATGGTCGGCGCGACGCGATGGCATCGACCGGTTTCCGAACCCCGCGCGCCGCCAGGCAACGCGCATCGATCTGGCCTGTTCTGTTCTGGTCGAACATCCAGGGAAACACCAATTCATTCTATCATTGAGGGCGGCGTCACCCATCGTCAACCGCGGCGCCGCTTCGCCCAGCCCGGAACCTCCGCCTGGTCGACGCGACTGGTCACCAGACTGTCGGCGGCAACGTCGCGGGTCACCGTGGTGCCGGCGCCGACAACGGCACCGGCACCCACGGTGACGGGAGCGACCAGTTGGGTGTCCGAGCCGATGAACACGCGATCCTCGATCACGGTGCTGTGCTTGTGCTTGCCGTCGTAGTTGCAGGTGATTGTGCCCGCACCGATGTTGACCCCGTTGCCGATCGTGGCATCACCAATGTAGCTCAGATGATTCGCCTTGCTGCCCTTGCCGAGGCTGGCTTGCTTGATTTCGACAAAGTTGCCGACCTTGCTGGCATCAGCAAGCACGGTTCCGGGGCGTAGTCGCGCGAACGGCCCGACCTGGACCGCTTCGCCGACGGTGGTGCCGTCAAGCAGACTGTTGGCTTCGATCACGCTGCCGGCGCCAACGCGGGTATCCCGCAGCACACAGTTGGGCCCGATCTGCACGCCGGGCGCCAGCGACACCGAGCCCTCGAACACGCAGTTGATGTCGATCAGGACATCCTGGCCGCAGTCGAGCGCCCCGCGGATATCGATGCGTGCCGGATCGGCGAGGGTGACACCTGCCGCCATCAGGCGGTCAGCCTCGGTTCGCTGAAAGACCCGTTCGAGGTGTGCCAGTTGCCGACGATCATTGACCCCGGCGACCTCATCGGCGTTCGCGGAGACCACCGCCTGCACCGGGAGGCCTTCCCGGACGGCGAGAGCGACGATATCCGTGAGGTAGTACTCGCCCTGCGCATTGTCGTTGCCGCACCGTGCCAGGCAGCGGCGTAAAACGCCCGCCGGGGCCGCCATCAGACCGCTATTCACTTCGGAGATGCGCCGCTGTTCGGCGGTGGCGTCCTTGTGCTCGACGATGCCCTCCACCTCACCATCAGCCGAGCGCAGAATCCGTCCGTAGCCGGTCGGGTCGGGGAGATTCACGCTGAGCAGAGCCGGAGCATCAGCCGCCGCCGCAAGCAGCAGACGCAGTGTTTCCGGCTGAACCAGTGGCACATCGCCGTACAGGACGAGAACCTGTTCATCATCCGGGATGGACGGCAGTGCCCGCATCACCGCATGGCCGGTTCCGAGTTGCTGCTGCTGCTCTACCCAGCGGATACCGGCGTCCGGAATCGCGCCCCGCACCGCATCCCCGGCATGCCCGATAACGACATGCTGCATCTTGACCGGCACCGCGGCAGCCGCATCCAGCACATGTTGCAACATCGGGCGCCCCGCCAGGCGATGCAGGACCTTCGGCAGGCTTGAGCGCATGCGCGTGCCCTGACCGGCAGCGAGGATGATGGCGTGAATCGACATGGACAACTTCCTCCGGATAACCCGCGTCCGACGAGTGTAAGGGAAACACCGCCGGATTCCCGCCGACCGCTGCCGTGGCATGGAAGCGGTGGACGAAAAAAAAGCCACCGACCCCGGCAGGGGCGATGGCTTTCTTTGGAGAACGGGGCCTGGCTTGCCTACTTGCCCATACCGCGCTTCTTCCTGAGACTCTGGATGGCCCGGATCTGCGCCGCGGCGGCAGCCAGTTCCGTCTGCGCCTTGGCGTAATCCATTTCACCGGTCCGGTCACGCATCGCCTCTTCGGCACGTTTGCGTGCGTCTTCCGCGGCCGCCTCGTCCAGATCCTTGGCCCGAACCGCGGTATCCGCAAGCACGGTCACGGTTTGCGGCTGGACTTCGAGCATGCCACCGGACACATAGAAGAACTGCTCTTCACCGCCTTCCAGAGTGACCCGGACCTCGCCGGGCTGCAGGCGAGCAAGGAACGGCGTGTGCCGCGCCATGATGCCCACTTCACCTTCGACGGTGCGGGCGACGATGAACTCAATCGGGCCGGAGAAGATTTCTTCTTCGGCGCTGACCACGTCCAGATGCATTGTCGTTGCCATGGGGAACCCCCTGTCTGGGCCGTGTTACAGGTTCTTCGCTTTCTCGACGGCCTCTTCGATGGTGCCGACCATGTAGAAGGCCTGCTCCGGGAGGTCGTCGTAGTCGCCGTCGACGATACCCTTGAAACCGCGAATCGTGTCTTTCAGGGACACATACTTGCCGCTCGCCCCGGTAAACACTTCGGCAACGAAGAACGGCTGGGACAGGAAGCGCTGGATCTTGCGCGCCCGGGCGACGGCTCGCTTGTCTTCTTCCGACAGCTCGTCCATGCCGAGGATCGCGATGATGTCCTTGAGCTCCTTGTACCGCTGCAGTACGCCCTGTACCGCACGCGCCACATCGTAGTGCTCTTCACCGATAACCAGCGGGTCGAGCTGACGACTGGTGGAGTCGAGCGGATCCACGGCCGGATAGATACCCAGCGAGGCGATGTCACGTGACAGCACGACGGTGGCGTCCAGGTGAGCAAAGGTCGTCGCCGGGGACGGGTCAGTCAGGTCATCCGCGGGCACGTAGACGGCCTGGATCGAGGTGATCGACCCGGTCTTGGTGGAGGTGATGCGCTCCTGCAGCACGCCCATTTCCTCGGCCAGGGTCGGCTGATAGCCCACCGCCGACGGCATACGACCCAGCAGGGCGGACACTTCGGTACCGGCCAGGGTGTAACGGTAGATGTTGTCGACGAACAGCAGCACATCGCGGCCTTCATCGCGGAAGAACTCCGCCATGGTCAGGCCGGTCAGCGCGACGCGCAGGCGGTTGCCCGGCGGCTCGTTCATCTGACCGTAGACCAGCGCGACCTTGTCGAGCACGTTGGAGTCGGTCATTTCATGGTAGAAGTCGTTCCCTTCACGGGTCCGCTCACCGACGCCGGCAAACACCGAATAACCGCTGTGCTCGATGGCGATGTTGCGGATCAGCTCCATCATGTTAACGGTCTTGCCGACACCCGCGCCGCCGAACAGACCGACCTTGCCGCCCTTGGCGAACGGGCAGATCAGGTCGATGACCTTGATGCCGGTTTCCAGCAACTCCTGGCTCGCGGCTAGCTCGTCAAAAGCCGGTGCCTTGCGATGAATCTCCCAGGTGTCGTCGGCGCCGATATCGCCCTTTTCGTCGATCGGGCGGCCGAGCACGTCCATGATCCGGCCCAGGGTCTTCTGACCCACCGGCACGGAGATGGCGCGTCCAGTGCTCAAGACTTCAAGGCCGCGACTGAGCCCGTCGGTGGTACCCATCGCGATGCAACGCACCACGCCGTCACCGATCTGCTGCTGGACCTCCATCGTGAGGTCCTTGTCGTCGATTCGCAGTGCTTCATAGATACGGGGCACGCCGTCGCGCGGGAATTCCACGTCGACCACCGCCCCGATGATCTGAACAATTTTTCCTGAGCTCATACCCAGTTCCTCTCCAAGCAATTCCAGAAAACAGCGTTGTTCCGCTGGGGCAGCGCGCCGATCAAACTGCGGCCGCGCCGGACACGATTTCGGTCAGTTCGGTCGTGATCGCCGCCTGGCGGGCCTTGTTATAAACCAGCTGCAGGTCGTCGATCATCGAGCCGGCGTTGTCGGAGGCGCTCTTCATGGCGACCATGCGCGCCGCCTGCTCGCTGGCGATGTTGTCCACTACCGCCTGGTAGACGAGCGACTCGACGTACCGCTGCATCAACTCGTCAAGCACCTGTTCGGCGTTCGGCTCGTAGATGTAGTCCCAGGAGTGCTCCGGGCTGCCGCTTTCGTGCTCGGGCAACTCGGGCAGCGGCAGCAGCGTCTGCAGCCGTGGCTCCTGGCTCATGGTGTTGATAAAGCGGTTGTAAACCAGGACCAGTTGATCGAGTGTGCCTTCCCGATAGGCGTCAAGCATGACCTTGATGGTGCCCACGAGATCGGCAATGTGCGGGCTGTCTCCCAGATGTGTTGCCTGCGCCACCATATTGGTGTTCAGACGGGACACGAACTGGACGCCCTTGTTGCCGATGGCGCACACGTCGACGTCCAGCTTCTGGTCCTCGCACTCCCGCAGTTTCGGCAGCAGCATGCGGAACAGGTTGCTGTTCAGGCCGCCGCAGAGGCCCCGGTCCGAGGTGATCACCACGAAGCCGACCCGCTTGACATCACGTTCGGCCATGAACGGATGCCGGTATTCCGGATCCGCCTTGGCCAGATTCGCGATAACGTTGCGGATCTTGTCGGAGTAGGGACGGGCGCGCTCCATGCGGGCCTGGGCCGAACGCATCTTGCTCGCCGCCACCATCTCCATGGCACTGGTGATCTTCTGCGTGTTCTGCACGCTCTTGATCTTCGTGCGTATCTCTTTGGCGCCGGACATGCCGTTACCTCAATTCGCTTACCAGGAGCCCTGCGACTTGAACTCGTCGAGCAGCTTGCGCAGGCCGGATTCGATTTCGCCGTTCAGATCACCCGTTTCGTTGATGGTGTTCATGAGATCGCCGAAGTTGGACTTGAAGTACTGGTGCAGACCGGCTTCGAACGGGCCGACCTTGTCCAGCTCCAGGTCATCGAGGTAGCCCTCGTTGGCCGCGAACAGGGAGACAGCGGTTTCCGCCACAGACAGCGGCGAATACTGCTTCTGTTTCATCAGTTCGGTGACCCGCTGACCTCGTTCCAGCTGCTTGCGGGTGGCCTCGTCGAGATCCGAAGCAAACTGGGCGAAAGCCGCGAGCTCCCGGTACTGGGCCAGGGAAAGACGGATGCCGCCGCCGAGCTTCTTGATGATCTTGGTCTGGGCCGCACCGCCCACCCGCGACACCGAAATACCGGCGTTGATGGCCGGACGGATGCCGCTGTTGAACAGGTCCGATTCCAGGAAGATCTGACCGTCGGTGATCGAGATCACGTTGGTCGGAACGAAGGCGGACACGTCGCCGGCCTGGGTCTCGATGATCGGCAGAGCGGTCAGCGAACCGGTCTTGCCCTTGACCTTGCCGTCGGTGATCTGCTCGACGTACTCGGCGTTGATGCGGGAGGCCCGCTCCAGCAGCCGGGAGTGGAGATAGAACACGTCACCCGGGAATGCTTCACGACCCGGGGGGCGACGCAGCAGCAGCGACACCTGACGGTAGGCCTGGGCCTGCTTGGTCAGGTCATCGAAGACGATCAGCGCGTCTTCACCGATGTCACGGAAGTATTCACCCATCGAGCAACCGGCGTACGGCGCGATGAACTGCATCGCCGCCGAGATCGAGGCCGGTGCGGCGACGATGATGGTGTGCGCGAGCGCGCCGTGTTCTTCCAGCTTGGACACCACATTGGCGATGCTGGAGGCCTTCTGACCCACCGCCACATAGATGCATTTGATGCCGCTATGCTTCTGGTTGATGATCGCGTCGATCGCGACCGCGGTCTTGCCGGTCTGGCGGTCGCCGATGATCAGCTCGCGCTGGCCGCGGCCGATCGGGATCATCGAGTCGATGGACTTGAGGCCGGTCTGGACCGGCTCGTCAACGGACTGCCGGGCGATAACGCCGGGCGCGACCTTTTCCACCGGTGCCGTCTCGCTGCTTTCGATCGGCCCCTTGCCGTCCAGCGGGTTGCCCAGCGAATCGACCACGCGGCCCAGCAGGCCTTCGCCGACCGGCACTTCCAGGATGCGGCCGGTGCACTTGACCGGATCGCCTTCCGAGATGTTCTGATAATCCCCCAGAACCACGACCCCGACGGAGTCGCGTTCCAGGTTCAGCGCCATACCGTAGACCTCACCGGGGAATTCCAGCATCTCCCCCTGCATGACGTCGGCCAGACCGGCAACGCGGACGATGCCGTCCTGAACGGACACTGCCGTGCCCTCGTTACGGGCTTCGGCCACCGCATCGAATTTCTCGATGCGCTGCTTGATCAGATCACTTATTTCCGAAGCTTTGAGTTGCATTGGAATCACCCCTTAGCGGTTCAGGCTGGCGGCCAGCCGACTGAGCCGACCCCGCACCGAACCGTCGATAACCAAATCGCCTGCGCGAATCACGGCACCACCGAGCAGCGCTTCATCCACTTCCGACCGCAGGCTCACCTTGCGCGATAGTCGCCTGCCGAGTGCTTCGGCAACAGCGTCGCGCACAGAGTCCTCGACCGGCTTGGCCGAAATCAGACGCGCCTGCAGCGTGCCTTCCTCGGCAGCCCGCAGTGTCTCGTACTGAGCGGCCACATCCGGCAACGCGACCAGCCGGCGGTTTTCCGCCAGAAGCGCGACGAAGTTGCGGCCCCCGTCATCCAGATAGGCATCACAGATGTCGAGCACCAGATCACGCTGCTTTGCCGGTGACAGCCGCGGACTGGCGAGGATCGCCTGCATCTGTCCGTCCCGCACCACGGCGGCGAGCACCGCCAGCTGCTCGGACCAGCTGGCCAGGGAATTCTTTTCCCGGGCCAGCTTGAAGGCAGCCTGTGCATACGGACGGGCGATGGTGTTGAAATCCGCCATCGGTATCTGCCTCAGAGCTGCTTGGCGAGATCACTGAGCAGATCGTTGTGCGCCTTCGCATCAACTTCCCGCTCAAGAACGCGCGTCGCGCCCGTGATCGCCAGAGTGACAACCTGCTCCCGAAGCTCGCTCTTCGCCTGATTGAGCTCCTGCTCAATCTGCGCCTGCGCAGCAGCCAGCTGACGTTCGCCTTCGGCGCGCGCAGTGGACTTCGCTTCCTCGATCACTTCGTTGGAGCGCTTGTTGGCCTTGTCGATGATCTCGCCGGCCTTTTTACGGGCCTCCTGCAGGATCTCATCCGCCTTTTCATTGGCGGTGTCCAGTTCCTTGCGGCCCCGTTCAGCGGCGGCCAGACCGTCGCTGATGTTGTCCTGCCGGGCCTGCATGGCCTTGGACACGTTGGGCCAGACGAACTTCATCGTGAACCAGACGAAGATGCCAAAGGCAATCATCTGGCCTAAGAGCGTGGCATTGATTTCCATGCCATCACCTCCCGTGCCTGGAGTTGTGGGTTTGCGTCAGCGCTTAGGCACCAGCTGCGGCGGTGACGGCACCCACGAACGGGTTGGCGAAGGTGAAGAACAGGGCCAGACCCACACCGATCATGGACACGGCGTCGAGCAGACCGGCCAGCAGGAACATACGACCCTGCAGCATCGGAGCAAGCTCCGGCTGACGGGCGATGCTTTCGAGGAATTTGCCACCCATGATGGCAAAACCGAGGGCGGTGCCGATGGCGCCGGAAGCCAGGATGATGGCAACGGCGATGACGGTCATGCCCTGAACACTGGCGATCAGGCTAGCGAGTTCCATTGGTTACCTCCAAGTAGGTCATCAGTCAAAGAGAAAAAACGTAGCAGTGTGTTGTATGCACTGTTCGGGCTAATGCGATTCCGCCGCCATGCTCAGGTAAACCAGACTGAGCATCATGAAGATGAAGGCCTGCAACGGAATCACGAGAATGTGGAAGATGGCCCAGATGGTTGCCAGGATGATCTGGCCAATCAGCAGGGCAATACCGCCAATACTGGTAAACACTTCAAAGATGCCGTAGCTGAGCGTCAGCGTCGCGATCAGGATAAAGATGAGTTCGGCGGCGTAGAGGTTACCGAACAGTCGCAGTGACAGCGAGACGGGCTTGGCGAACAGTTCCACGAAGTTCAGCGCGAAGTTGAACGGCGCCAGAGACCAGTGGTTGAACGGGTGGAAGAACAGTTCGTGCAGGTAACCCTTAACGCCCTTGTAATGAATGCTGTAGATGATGATCAGCGCCAGCACCGACAACGAGAGGCCGAAGGTAACGTTCATGTTCACGGTGGGGAGGATCTTGAAGTAATCCCAGCCCATCGCGTGCATGGTCTCCGGCGCCAGATCGATCGGCACCAGATCCATCAGGTTCATCAGGAAGATCCAGCAGAACAGCGTCAGCGCCAGCGGGGCCGCCAGCGGATTGTGTCCGTGGAAGGTGTCCTTGGTGATCTTGTTCATGCCGTCGATCATCATCTCGACGAAATTCTGCAAGCCACCGGGGACACCTTCGGTGGCCTTGCGCGAGGCCATCCAGAAGATCCAGCAGAACAGCGAGCCGAGCAGCACCGAGACAATCAGGGAATCAGCGTGAAGAGTCCAGAAACCCTCACCGATGGACCAGTGGGTCAGGTGATGGTTGATGTAATACGTGACGCCGCCCGAGTTTTCGCTCATCGCTGTCTCACCGCTGGTTCGGCCGCACCCACACGGAATGCCGCCCAGAAAACAAGAATTGTCAGAATGTAGGTCACGATCAGGGGCGCGAAGCGGTCAGCAAAGAATTGCAGTGCGATAATGAACAGCACCACGGTCAGACCGAACTTCAGCGCTTCTCCCTTGTAGAACGCACCAATTATTTGTTTCGGCGGCGCATCGGGGCGAACGGAAAAGACCTTCATTGCCAGGTAAGCCCCTGGAATGATCGCGATCAATCCGCCAGCAAGTGCCGCGAGGCCGTGTTCCGGGCTGCTTAGCAACCCCCAGAGCAAGGCATTGATACCTGTTACTGCAAGCTGACCGAAAAAAACAAACCGGACCGGTGATCGAGCGGGCATCTTGTCGGCCCCCTTGGTCATCCGCCAGGCTGTTTCCACCCGCGCCGGAATCGTGAAATCGGCTGCAATGGTGCGGTCCTGCAACATGACGTTCGTGCCCACGCACCGACCATCCGGATCGGCACGAGCGGCGGAGTATAAAGACTCGCCCCGAGGCGGTCAACGCGGAGCCGGCGCCGCCGCGGCCTGGCGCGATGACGCGTCAACCGATGTGTTCGAGAATGCCGTCCAGTTCATCCAGGCTGCCGTAGTTGATCACCAGCTTGCCCTTGCCCTGGCGACCCTGCTGAATGGTGACCGTGGCGCCAAGCCGTTCCGACAACTCGGTCTGCAGGCGCCGCACGTCCGGGTCGACACTGCTGCGTCGCGGCGGCTGACCGTCGTCGGCCAGCGCCTGCTGCACCAGGCGCTCGGTAGCCCGCACCGACAGACCGCGCCGGACCACTTCCGCGGCCAGCGCACTCTGGCGATGCCCCTTGATACCGAGCAGCGCACGCGCATGCCCCATTTCCAGTTCGCGCAGGCCGAGGCGCTCGCGCACATCCTCGTTCAGTTCAAGCAGGCGCAGCAGATTGCTGACCGCGGCGCGGGACCGACCAACCGTCTCGGACGCCTGTTGATGCGTGAGACCGAATTCCTCCACCAGGCGGGCAATGGCCAGTGCCTCTTCCAGCGGATTGAGATTCTCGCGCTGGATGTTCTCGATCAGCGCCACGGCCAGTGCCACCTGGTCGGTGATGCGACGGACAATGGCCGGCACCGTATCGAGCCCTGCCAGTTGTGCTGCCCGCCAGCGGCGTTCGCCGGCGATGATCTCGAAACGTTCGTCGCTCAGCGGCCTCACCACCAGCGGTTGCACCACACCCTGGGTGCGGATCGAGTCGGACAGTTCCTGGAGCGCGGTGGGGTCCATCTCGCGGCGTGGCTGGTAGGCACCGCGCTGCAGCCATTCCAGCGGCAGATCCCGGAGCTCCCCGGATTCGCCGGCTTCCACACTGGTGGCCCCGAGCAGGGCATCGAGCCCGCGGCCAAGTCCTCGTTTCTTAGCAGTCATTTCGCCGTCGCTGCCTGCATGTCGCGTCGAATCACTTCGCTGGCCAGTGCCATGTAGGCCAGCGACCCCCGGGAGTACCGATCATACTGAATCGCGGTGCGACCGTGGCTGGGTGCCTCGGCCAGCCGCACGTTGCGCGGGATCTGGGTGCTGTAGACCTGTTTCGGAAAATGCTGCAGCAACTGGGCGGCCACCTGATTCGCCAGATTGTTGCGCGGATCGTACATGGTTCGCAGCAGGCCGTTGATGCGCAGTTCGGGATTGGCCCGGTCCTGCACGCGCTTGACCGTGTTGAGCAGGGCGGTCAGACCCTCCAGCGCGTAGTACTCGCACTGGATCGGGATCAGCACACCGCGCGCCGCTACCAGCGCGTTCAATGTCAGGATGTTCAGCGACGGCGGACAATCCACGAGAATGTAATCGTAGTCGTCCTTGAGACGGACCAGTTGCCGGCGCAATTGCTGGTCTCGCGCTTCGACCTCGAGCAGTTCGACCTCGGCCGCGGTCAGGTCGGAGTTCCCCGGCACCAGGTCATAGCCCGCGTCGGGGACCGGCACGATCGCTTCGCGCACACTGATCTTCTGGGTCAGGACATCGTAGCCGGTATGGCGGACCGCATCCTTGTCGACGCCGGAGCCCACGGTGGCATTGCCCTGCGGGTCCAGATCCACCAGCAGCACGCGCCGACGGTTCATGCCCAGCGCGGCGGCCAGATTGACGCTGGTTGTGGTCTTGCCGACGCCGCCCTTCTGATTGGCAATGGCGATGGTGTGGGCCATGACTCTCCGGTCTAGTCAGTCCAAAAGGCGCCTTATTCGCACCAGGCTGCGTTGCGCGTCCAGGCCCGGCACCTGCAGCGGCAGATGCTCGGTACGCCAGCCGGCCGGCAGATCCTGTAACTCGCCGGCGGCATCGAATCGTCCTTTCATCGCCAGCATCACGCCATCCTCGCGGACCTGCTCACCGGCTGCCGCAACAAAGGCATCCACCCGGGCGAAGGCACGGGAGCAGACCGTGGCGAATGGCGCTGGCGCACGAAAGGACTCGATGCGCTGATGCACCACGGACAGAGCCGGCAGACCAAGTTGCAGGCGCACCTGCTCCATGAAACGGGTCTTCTTGCCGTTGCTGTCCAGCACGGTGACGTTCAACTCGGGCCGGCACAGCGCCAGGGGTATGCCGGGCAATCCGGCGCCGCTTCCCACATCGAGCAGCGAAGGGCCTTCAAGATAGGGAAGCAGACTGAGACTGTCCAGCAGATGCACCGCCACCATGGTCATCGGTTCGCGGATGGCGGAGAGATTGAAAGCCCGGTTCCAGCGGTGCAGCAGCGCCAGGTAATCCAGCAGTTTTGATTCGGGCACATCCTCGTCGAAAGCCGCCTGCTCCAGGCCCCGTCTCAGCTCCGCCGCGACCGCCTCACGCGGGAAATCGGTTGCGCTCATGCGCTGCGGCGACCGGGCGTCCGCCCCTCACCACGACGCAGATGCACCAGCAACAGGGAGATGGCCGCCGGCGTCACACCGGCGATGCGTCCGGCCTGCGCCACGGTGCCCGGACGATGGTTCCGAAGCAGCTGACGCACCTCGTGGGACAGGCCGCGGACCCGCTCGTAATCCAGACCATCGGGGATCGCCATGGCTTCCAGCCGACGGCCACGCGCGACCTCGTCCTGCTGGCGTTCCAGGTACCCGGAATAACGGGCCTGGATCTCCACCTGTTCGGCCACCAGTGGATCGTCGACACCCGGCCCGACGATCGGCACCGACATCAGGTCGGCATAGCCGACTTCGGGCCGGCGCAGCAATTCGTCCAGATGCTGTTCGCGCTTCAGCGGCCCGCCGAACACCCGCTGGGCAGTGGCCGGATCGAGATCCGACGGCCGCAGCAGAGTCGCCCGCAGCCGCTGCTGTTCGCGCTCGATGGCCTCGCGCTTGCGCTCGAACGCCGCCCACTGTGCGTCATCCACCAGGCCCAGGTCGCGCGCCACCGGAGTCAGTCGCAGGTCGGCATTGTCCTCGCGCAGCATCAGCCTGTATTCGGCCCGGCTGGTGAACATCCGGTACGGCTCTCTGGTGCCGCGGGTGATCAGATCGTCGATCAGCACGCCGATATAGGCTTCGTCGCGCGCCGGCTGCCACGGCGCCTGCTCCCGCACCAGCCGCGCGGCATTGACCCCGGCCACCAGACCCTGCGCCGCGGCCTCCTCGTAGCCGGTGGTACCGTTGATCTGTCCGGCAAAGAACAGACCGCCAACACAGCGTGTTTCCAGACTCGGACGCAGGTCGCGGGGATCGAAATAATCGTACTCGATGGCATAGCCGGGCCGGGTGATGTGCGCGTTCTCCAGCCCGACGCAGGTACGCACCAGCTCGATCTGCACGTCGAACGGCAGACTGGTCGAGATGCCGTTCGGATAGACCTCGTGGGTTTCGAGGCCTTCCGGCTCGATGAAGATCTGATGCGAGTCCTTGTCGGCAAACCGCACCACCTTGTCCTCGACCGACGGGCAATACCGGGGGCCGACACCTTCGATTTCGCCGGCATACATCGGCGAGCGATCCAGGGCGCCGCGGATGATGTCGTGGGTTTCGGCATTGGTATGCGTGATCCAGCAACTGACCTGGCGCGGATGCATGCTGCGATTGCCGCGCAGCGAGAAGACCGGCTCGGGCGTGTCACCGGGCTGTTCCTGCAGGCGGTTGAAATCGATGCTGCGGCCATCGATCCGCGGCGGTGTTCCGGTTTTCAGGCGGCCGACCCGGAACGGCCGCTCGCGGAGGGTGCGCGCCAGGGCATTGGACGGCTGATCCCCGGCGCGACCGCCCTGGTAGTTGTCCATGCCGATATGGATCCGGCCACCGAGGAAGGTGCCGACGGTGAGTACCACGGTCGGTGCCCGGAAGCGCAGCCCCATCTGGGTCACCACACCGGTCACACGATCCTGCTCGATGATGAGGTCATCCACGGCCTGCTGGAACAGGAACAGGTTCGGCTGGTTTTCCACCGCATGACGCACGGCGGCCTTGTACAGGGCGCGATCCGCCTGGGCACGGGTGGCGCGCACCGCCGGCCCCTTGCGACTGTTCAGGGTGCGGAACTGGATCCCGCCCTGGTCGGCGGCCAGCGCCATCAGCCCGCCCATGGCATCCACTTCGCGCACCAGATGACCCTTGCCGATGCCACCGATAGCGGGGTTGCAGCTCATCTGACCGATGGTCTCGATGTTGTGACTGAGCAGCAGCGTCCGCCGGCCCATGCGGGCAGCGGCCAGCGCCGCCTCGGTGCCGGCATGGCCGCCACCCACCACAATCACATCGAACGATTCGCGGTAATCCACGTGCTTGCTCCGAGAACTGGGGTTTGCGCCCGCGACCGGTTTCGGTCACCGGTCAGTATTTCCTTAACGGGGCCGGTAGTTTAGAGAAACGCGTGGGCACATGCACGCGGTTTCCGCCGAGTTGAACCCGGCGTTCCACGTGGAACGCGGGTCCGTTAAGGAAACGCTGACGTGTTCCCACGTCTGCGCCCGAGACCGGTTCTCGTCATCTGGCAAACTGCAGTGCCGGATTCGGGCCGGGGTCGAAGCCACGTCACCCGGATGCGCCACACGCATCAAGCCGGGCGGGCGGATGTCGGCGGAGGAATGACGATCGCAGGGACGCGATCGTCAAGCCCCCGGGGATGGGTTCACGGCGGTTCCGGAGCCGGCATCCGCCCGCTCGGCATCGAAGCCCCAAGCGCGCAACCTGGCTGGGAGTCAATGTCCACGGCTGAGCCGCATTTTCTCGACTGCTGCGCTGCGCTGCTTGACCGCAGAATGACTGCGGCGCTGCACACCGCGCCTTGCATTGAGAACAATGCGGACGCCAACACGAACATGCGAATAACTTCAGCGTTTCCTTAGACAAGATGCGCGTAATCGGCCTCGATCCGGTCGAGGCTGAGCCTGTTGAGAAACCCGGAATAGGCCATCCACGCCGCCAGTGCGCTGAGATCGCTGAACTGCGGCGGCAGGAACCGGGGCGGGTTGACCAGGCCTTCCTCCACCAGCTGTGCCAGCACCGGGATATCCTCCAGCGTGACCTTGCCGCAGAACAGCAGGGGCACGCGGTCCAGACGGCCGTGCCGCACGGCCAGCTGAATGAAGTTGTAGACCATGATGAAACCCTTGCTGTAGCTCAGGTCCTTGGTAAACGGTCCGGCGGTCGGGGAACTGCCGCGGAACACGCGGCCGGCATGATTGAAGCTCTCGTCGTCATCCAGCCCCTGTTCGCGGAAGAAGCCGAAGACATCCAGAAAGGTGGCGCCCTGCTCGGCCATGGACACCGCACGGATGCGGTTGCCCAGCTTGCGCAGGCGATCCGGATACGAGGTGAAGGCAATGATTTCCATGAGAATGGCGAGCCCTTCCTGGGTCACGGTGGCCGAGGGCGGACCCTTGCTGAGGAAGGTGCAGACTGGCTGCTCCAGCCCGTTCAGCGTGGTGCCCACGTGCACCCAGCCCTCGTGCACCTCCAGCATGCGCAGGTCACGTCGGCGGAAGCGGGCGTCCTCACGGATCTTCAGGTAATCGGCGCCGGCCGCGGCGTCGGCGACGATGCCGTCGTCGAGGAACACCCGCACCGGTGACTCTGACTCGGAAAAGGCGGCCGACAACCGTTCCTGCAGAATGCGCACTGCCTCTTCTGCGGTTATGTCCCGGGGCTCGGCAGCCAGATCGCTTTCGCGGTCGATATTGCTCAGGGTCTCGGCCAGCATCGCGCCCAGGTCGGCAATCGACGGATCGCCGGCATGAAAGGCGTCCGAGGCGGCGCCGTAGAGCTGTTGCGAGAGATTGCTGAAGGCCGGCGTGCCGCGCGCTTCGAGCATGCGAATCGCCATCTGGTACTCACGGCATATGCGGCCCATGACCTTGCCTACCGGATTGAACTGGCCGAGCTGGCGAACGATGTCTCGCTCAATGGCGTGCAGCTCGCCGGCCAGGGCCTCGGGATCGAAACCGAGCGGTCGATCCCGGTAATAGGCGGCATCCACCCGCGGCTGCTGTTTGCAATCGGCAGCGAAGAAGGCCTGCTTGATGCCGGCATCCCACTTGATCGCATCGAGAATGCGGATCGGTTTCTGCGCGGCGACAATCCGATCGGACAACTTGCGGATCGTTTCGCGGTAGGCATCGTTGGTATCGACCACGAGAGGTTTCGTTCTCCGGAGCGGAAAGGTTTCAGGTTTCAGGTTTCAGGTTTCAGGTTTCAGGTTTCAGGTTTCAGGTTTCAGGTTTCAGGTTTCAGGTTTCAGGTTTCAGGTTTCAGGTTTCAGGTCGAGGCTCGGCCCAGCCGGTAGACGTGTCAATGTTCCGGCCCCATCTTTCCCTGAACACGGAAACCCGAACACCACGGCCCTTTGAACGTTGGACCTTGAACTCGGAACGCCGCCGCCCCTGGCGGCCCGCTCATTTACCGATACAGAAACTCGAGAAAATTTCCCCGAGCAGGTCGTCGCTGCTGAAGGCGCCGGTGATTTCGCCGAGGTGCTGCTGGGCACGGCGCAGTTCCTCGGCCATGAGTTCGCCGGCGGCCGGGCCGTGGAGCTGCGCATGCGCCGCCGCCAGGGCCTCGGCCGTGCGGCGTAGCGCATCCAGATGCCGGCGGCGCGCGATGAAACCGTCCTCGGCCGCACTGAATCCCATCACCGTTTTCAGATGCTGACGCAGCAGATCGATGCCGGCACCGCTCAGGGCGCTGAGACGGATCTCGCTACGACCATCCTGTTCGTCGGCCGCCGGCAGGCGGCCGCTGAGATCGATCTTGTTGCGCACCACGGTGACCGGCAGATCGGGTGGCAGCAGATCCAGCCCGGTCTGCTCCTCCGGCCCGGTTCCGCGCGCATCCTCCACCACCAGCAGAATACGATCCGCCGACTGCATCGCCTGATGCGCCCGGCGCACGCCCTCCTGCTCCACCGGATCGGCACTGTCCCGCAGTCCGGCGGTGTCCAGGATATGCAGCGGCATGCCGTCGATCTGGATCTGCTCGCGCAGGATATCGCGGGTGGTGCCTGCAATCTCGGTTACGATGGCGGCATCGCTGCCGGCGAGCTGGTTGAGCAGGCTGGACTTGCCGGCGTTCGGTCGACCGGCGATCACCACGGTCATGCCGTCGCGCAGCAGTTGTCCCTGGCGGGCACCGGACAGGACCTCGTCCAGTTCCGCCTGCACCGCATCCAGTTTCGCCGCCACCTGTCCGTCGGCCAGAAAATCGATCTCCTCCTCGGGGAAATCGATGGCCGCCTCCACGTGCACGCGCAATTCGGTCAGGCTCTGCAACAGAGCATCGATTCGGCGGGAAAAAGCACCGGAGAGGGAGCGCATGGCAGCCCGCGCGCTCTGTTCGGAGCCGGCGGCGATCAGATCGGCGATGGCCTCGGCCTGGGCCAGATCGAGGCGCCCATTGAGAAACGCACGTTCGGAGAATTCACCCGGGCGTGCGGGTCGGGCACCCAGCTCGGACAGCCGACGCACCAGCCGATCCATGACCACCGGCCCGCCATGGCCCTGGAACTCGACCACGTTCTCGCCGGTGAAACTGCCCGGCCCGGGCAGCCAGAGCAACAGACCCTGATCCAGACTCTCGCCATCCTCATCGCGGAAGTGCCGGTAGACGGCACGGCGTGGCGCCGGCAGATCACCGGCCACCCGGCTGGCAATCGACCCGGCCTGCGGGCCGGAAACCCGAACCACGCCGATGCCGCCGCGACCGGGCGGCGTGGCAACGGCGCAGATGGTGTCAGGAAGCATTTGCACGTGACACCTCGACGATCATCCCCGGATTTACTTGTCCTCGCCCCTCTCGATGCGCCGGGTGATGAACCACTGCTGGGCGATGGACAGGACGTTGTTGACCACCCAGTAGAGCACCAGCCCGGACGGGAAGAAGGCGAAGAAAATCGTGAACACGAAGGGCAGCGCCATCATGATGCGCTGCTGAATCGGGTCCAGCGGTGCCGGGTTCAGCTTCTGCTGTACGAACATGCTGATACCCATCAGCAGAGGCAGCACGAAGAACGGATCCGGCGACGACAGGTCGTTGATCCAGAGCATGAAAGGCGCATGCCGCAGTTCGACACTCTCGAGCAGCACCCAGTACAGCGCGATGAACACCGGGATCTGCACCAGGATCGGCAGACAGCCGCCCAACGGGTTGATCTTCTCTTCCTTGTACAGCTTCATCATGGCCTGGTTCATGGCCTGACGATCGTCGCCGTAGCGTTCCTTGATCGCCTTCATGCGCGGATGCACCTTGCGCATGCGGGCCATCGACCGGAAGCTGGTCTCGGACAGCTTGTAGAACACCAGCTTGATCAGCAGCGTCACCATGATGATGGCAACACCCCAGTTGCCGACCACGGAGTGAATCCACTCCAGCACGATGAACAGCGGCCGCGAGATGATCGTCAGCCAACCGTAGTCGACGGTCAGATCCAGCGCCTCGGCGGCGGCCGCCAGACGCCGGTATTCCTTCGGGCCGACGTATAGCTGGGTGGAGAATTCACCGCTTTCCCCGTCGGCGACAGTACGCCAGAAGGTATTCATGCCGAGGTCGAAGACGTTGCCGTCACGCTCCTGACTCCAGTACCGGCGTTCCTCGCCTTCCGGGGGAATCCAGGCACCGATGAAATAATGCTGGATCATTGCCAGCCAGCCGTCGCGCACGTTCTGGTCGAGGCGGTCGGAACCACCCATGTCGGAGAAGGAGAGCTTGGTATACCGGTCGTCCGGGGTGTGCAGAACACCGCCGGTATAGGTGTAGATGAACCAGGAGGTGCCATCGCCGTGATCAGCACTGCGCCGCAGATAGGTCTGCTGCGAGGCACGCACGTCCTGACCGGTGGCGTTCTCCACCGTATGCTCGACGTCAATAAGGTAACTGTCACGATGGAAGGTGTAGCGCTTTGTCACGCGCAGGCCATCGGCGCCCTCCCAGACCAGCGGGACGGTCACGCTGTCGGCGTCGTCATCGAGGCTGAAGCTGTCCTGATCGACGGTGTAGACACCCCGGCTGCCGGGCCCCAGCGCCGGATCCTCGGTGACGATGCCGGCACGCGCTATGAACAGCCGGCGGGATTCGTCGCTCATCAGCCGCAGCGGCGTCGGATCATCGGTCGACACCGGGTACTGAAGCAGATCGACGCGACGAAGTTCACCACCGCGTGTGCTGATTTCCACATCCAGCAGATCGGTGGTAACGCGGATATCACGCACATCCGCGTCTTCGTCGGCGGCTTCCGGCCGCTCATCGGCAGCGCGATCATCGACGTCACGTTCCGGACCTTCACCTTCCAGATCGTCCGGCACGAACTGATCGTCGTCGTCGGCTTCCTGTTCCTCGGAAACCTGCTCCGGCGCAGTCCGTTGCGGACTGTGATCCCGTTCCCAGGCACCCCAGATCAGGAGGAGAATGAGGCCGAGCGCAAAAAACTGGAAAAGGCGTTGGGTTTCCATGAATTACCGATGATCAGAGCGTGAGGGTGGAACCGGATCGACGCCGCCCGGATGCCAGGGATGGCAGCGTAACACGCGCCGCAGACTCAGCCAGGAGCCCCGCAGCGCACCGTGCGTGTGCAACGCCTCGCAGGCGTATGCGGAACAACTGGGGTAGAACCGGCAGCACGGTCCGATCAGCGGACTGATGATGTACTGATAGCAACGGACAAGAGCAATCAGGATTCGCCGCATCGCCGTACCAGCCTCTGCCAGAGCGCGTTCAGCTTTCGGTGCAACTGTTTTCTGTCGAGCGCACTGGCCGGCGGCCGCGCCAGCAGTATTACGTCAAAAACCGGGAGCCCCGGTCGCCGATGGCGAAAACTTTCCCGACCGATGCGCTTGATCCGATTCCGATCCACCGCACGTGGCACATTGCGCTTGGAAATCGCCATGCCGAGCCGCGCGGTATCACCCTCGGCGTGCCGTGCCAGCATCGTGAAAGCATCATCGGAGACCCGACAGGCCTTGCCGAAAACGCGCCTGTATTCCGCCGGACGCAGCAGGCGGGCACGCTTGGGAAAGCCATGGCTCACCGCGAAGCCGAATTGGCTCAGGGTGTCAGGCGAGCGCGACCCTTGGCACGACGGGCCTTGATTACCCGGCGACCGTTCTTGGTGGCCATCCGCGCACGAAAGCCGTGGGTGCGCTTGCACTTGATGACGCTGGGTTGAAATGTCCGCTTCATGGCAGGGCTCGCTTATCGTTGAACGGGAGCGTACCGACCCCGCTGACACGCGGCGCAATCGGGTACGCAAAAATCAAGCCCGCGAATGTACCGTCCGGCTCCGGCGACTGTCAACGGAAATTCGGTCCGGGAGCCTGTGGATAACATGCCATCGGGGGTATAGACTCGGTCTCCTTTCGATCGGATACCCGGAGGAACGCAAGCCGCGTCCGACCGCGGCCACGGAGTGCCGATCGGCATGTCTTCCGGTCGATCGACTGCGACACGTGATCTGCTATCCGTCCCACACTAAGGGGGTCCCGCTTGGACAGCTCCGTCTGGAAACATTGCCTGAGCCGCCTCGAGGCCGAGATACCGGAACAGCAACTCAACACCTGGATCCGGCCGCTGCAGGCGATCGAGGACGAGCGGCGTCTGCGCCTGATGGCGCCGAACCGGTTTGTTCTGGACTGGGTCCGCGAACATTTCTTCGCGCGCATCCAGGAGCTGGCTGAACAGCATCGAAACAAGCCCAACGTGGTGCTGGAGATCGGCAGCGGTCTGGCCGCCGACAACGGCAACAGCCGGACCACGCAGGCAACGCGTCAGCCACAGGCCCGGCAACGGCCCAAGCCGGATCCGCGTGCTTCCGGCGGCAGTAACATCAACCCCCGGTTTACGTTCGACAGTTTCGTCGAAGGCAAGTCCAACCAGCTGGCAAGAGCTGCCTGTACCCAGGTGGCGGAAAATACCGGCGGCTCCTACAACCCGTTGTTCCTGTACGGCGGCGTCGGCCTGGGCAAGACCCACCTGATGCATGCAATCGGCAACCTGATGTTGCGTGACAACCCCCGTGCCAAGGTCCTCTACCTGCATTCCGAGCGCTTCGTCGGCGACATGGTCAAGGCCCTGCAACACAACGCCATCAACGAATTCAAGCGTCACTATCGCTCGGCCGACGCACTTCTGATCGATGATATTCAGTTCTTCGCCGGCAAGGAGCGGTCGCAGGAAGAATTCTTTCACACCTTCAATGCCCTGCTGGAAGGTCAACAACAGGTGGTTCTGACCTGTGACCGTTACCCTAAGGAGGTCGACGGACTGGAAGAACGCCTGAAATCCCGATTCGGTTGGGGCCTGACGGTGGCGATCGAGCCACCGGAACTGGAAACACGGGTCGCGATCCTGATGAGCAAGGCCTCGCAGGAAGGGATGGAACTGCCCCACGAAGTGGCGTTCTTCATCGCCAAACGAATCTGGTCGAACATTCGCGAACTCGAGGGTGCCCTGCGACGCGTGGCGGCCAACGCGCAATTCACCGGCAGCGCCATTACCGTCGATTTCGCCAAGGAGGCCCTCAAGGACCTGCTAGCCTTGCAGGACAAGCTGGTGACGGTCGAGAACATCCAGAAGACCGTGGCCGACTACTACAAAATCCGCGTTGCCGACCTGCATTCAAAACGTCGCAGCCGCTCCATTACGCGGCCACGTCAGTTGGCCATGGCTCTGGCCAAGGAACTGACCAGCCACAGCCTGCCGGAAATCGGTGACGCCTTTGGCGGCCGTGATCACACCACCGTGCTACACGCCTGCCGCAAGGTTGTTGAATTACGCGAGGCCGACGCACGATTTTCCGAGGACTATGCAAACCTGTTGAGAACCCTGACCACATGATGTGTGGAAACTGTGGATAATCGGAACCGGCGCAGACGACCGATAGTTGTCCACAGGTTCTCCTCGCTGTATACCGATTTGGTGCAACGGCTTATGAAGCGGAAAAATGCCATGCAGGTTATTGATTTTCAAATAGAATAAGGTAAGTGTCCACAGCCAGGGCCAAACCTAGTAATAACAGTAAGTCTTTTAAAAACACTAAATAGATATAGTTAAGGCAGGCACCATGAAAATCGAGATCAAGCGAGAAACACTGCTGAAACCGCTGCAGGCGGTGATCGGTGTCGTCGAGCGTCGGCAGACATTGCCGGTACTGGCCAACGTGTTGCTGATTGCCGATGACCAGGGACTCGGCCTGACCACGACCGATCTGGAAGTCGAGCTCTCGGCACGGGTTGACGTGCCCATCGCCGAGGCGGGCCAGATCACGGTCCCGGCACGGAAGCTGATGGACATCGTCCGTAATCTTCCGGAAGGCAGTGATATCCGGATTGCCGTAGAACAGGATCGGGCACTGATCAGCTCCGAACGCAGTCGCTTCAACCTGACGACTCTGCCGGCCACCGAGTTTCCGACAGTCGACGATATCGGCGAGAGCCAACCCCTGCTTCTGTCCCAGGGCAACCTGCGCCGGCTGATTGAGAAAACGCAGTTTTCCATGGCCCTCCAGGACGTCCGGTATTATCTCAACGGCCTCCTGCTGGAGCTCGAACCGGAGCGACTGCGGGCAGTGGCGACGGACGGGCACAGGCTGGCGCTGGGTGAAGTAGCCGGTGCCGTCGATATCGCCGAAAGCAAGCAGGTTATCGTGCCGCGCAAGGGTGTTCAGGAACTGCTGCGGCTGCTAGGTGACGATGACAGCGAAGTCCGGGTCGAACTGGGCAGCAATCATCTGCGGGTAACGCTGAGCGAACTGCGCTTCACATCGAAACTGATTGATGGTCGATTCCCGGAGTACCAGCGGGTGATACCCGCTGTCGAGGACCGGATCCTGCTGGCTGACCGGAATGCGCTACGCCAGGCGCTGGTCCGTGCATCAATCCTGTCCAATGAAAAATACCGGGGTGTCCGTTTCATGGTTGATAGCGGCAGCCTGCGGATCCAGTCGAACAATCCGGAACAGGAAGAGGCGGTGGAAGAACTGTCAGTGGACTACGACGGGGCACCGCTGGAAATCGGTTTCAATGCCAGTTATCTGCTGGATGCCATCGGCGCCATCGACACCGAGCAGGTGTCCATCGGACTGGTCGATGCCAACAGTTCCTGCCTGGTTACCGCCGCTGGTGATGCAACGCATCAGTACGTTGTCATGCCGATGCGCCTCTGAACCGCTGCAGGGTGTCGTGAACGATTTCAGTACGGGCCACCTGCCGTCAGCGGCCGGGCACTGATGGCACTGGATCAACTTCGTGTGCTGGGGTTCCGCAACCTCGAGGATGGCGCCCTGCCACCTTTCGGACGGATCAACACCATCGTTGGTGCCAACGGTTCCGGCAAGACGAGTCTGCTGGAGGCGATTCATGTGCTCGCGCGAGCACGCAGTTTTCGAGCTGCGAGACTGGACGCCGTGGCCACACACGGCCAGGAGCTGTTTCGTCTTGTTGCGGATCTCACCAGCCGTGGAACCCGACATCGAGTCGGACTCGAGCGGGGACGTCGGCAGTTCCGGGTACGGGTGGATGGAGCCGATGTGCGGGTCCTGTCCGAACTCGCACGGTTCCTGCCCGTACAGGTAATCAATACCGATAGCCAACGGTTGTTGCAGGACGGTCCAGGTTTGCGCCGTCAGTTCCTGAACTGGACAACGTTCCACGTGGAACCGGGTTTCCGTGAATGCTGGCGACGTTACGAGCGAGCCTTGCGCCAGCGCAATGCGGCGATCCGTTTGCATGACCGTCGGCTGACCGGGGCCTGGGATCAGGAGCTGATTGAATCCGGTGAGTCGGTCACCGAACAGCGCCAGATCGTTATCAGGGACCTGGCGCGTCGGCTGGAGCCTTTTCTCACGGCGTGGTTGCCCGGGATCGATGTGGAGATGGCCTACCGTCCAGGCTGGAGGCGCGGCTCCAACCTGCGGGAAGCCTTGCTTGAGACCGGCGAGCGACAGTGGCAACGGGGCTTCACGCTGGCAGGACCCCACCGAGCGGATCTTCTTTTCCGGGCCAATAGCGTGCCGGCGCAACAATGGCTGTCGCGTGGACAGCAGAAGATACTGGTCATTGCGCTGATCCTTGCGGTGACTGAGCGACTGCGGGAGGACGCGGCTGCCGATCCGATTCTGCTCGTCGATGACCTGGCGGCGGAACTGGACGGCGACCGTCGGCATCAGGTTGTCGAGGCGTTGCTGGCAACCGGTGCTCAGGTGTTCATGACTGCCACGGCCGTCGGGGAATTGCCGGCCATCAATGAGGCGTCCTGGTTCCACGTGGAACATGGTCGTCTGCGTGAAATGCTACAATAGCCGCCTTTCACCGGGGGGAAAGCAATGACTGCAACACCAAGCTACGATTCAGGCAATATCAAGGTTCTGAAGGGGCTGGACGCCGTACGCAAACGGCCTGGCATGTATATCGGTGACACCGACGACGGAACCGGCCTGCATCACATGGTGTTCGAAGTCATGGACAACTCCATTGACGAGGCACTGGCCGGCCATTGCTCGAATATCGAAGTGGTTATCCACGAAAACAACTCCGTCTCCGTCACTGACGACGGGCGCGGTGTACCGGTGGATATCCACGAGGAGGAAGGGCGCTCCGCGGCCGAGGTCATCATGACCGTGCTGCATGCCGGGGGGAAGTTCGACAACAACTCCTACAAGGTTTCCGGCGGGCTGCACGGGGTCGGCGTTTCCGTGGTCAATGCGCTGTCCGAAGAGTTGCAGCTGACCGTGCGCAAGAACGGCAAGATCCATCTCGTGGAATTCCGGATGGGCGAGACGGTCGCACCGCTCCACGTCATCGGCGATACCGAGGAGACCGGCACCAAGATCACGTTTCTCCCCAGTGACGAGATCTTCACCAATATCGACTTTCACTTCGATCTTCTGGCAAAGCGATTCCGTGAACTCTCCTTCCTTAATCCGGGTGTGCGCATCACGCTCAAGGACGAGCGCACCGACAAGGCGGACACGTTCGAATATGCCGGCGGCATCAAGGCCTTCGTCGAACACCTGAACAAGAACAAGACGCCGTTGAACAAGGAAGTCCTGTACATCAGCTCCTGGCGCAACGACATCGGCGTGGATGTAGCGATGCAGTGGAACGACTCCTATCAGGAGAACATCTTCTGCTTTACGAACAACATTCCCCAGCGCGATGGCGGCACCCACATGGCAGGTTTCCGTGGCGCGCTGACGCGGACTCTTAATACGTTCATGGAGAAGGAAGGGTTCAGCAAGAAGCTCAAGGTGTCTCCGACCGGTGAAGACGTTCGCGAAGGCCTGACCGCCGTGCTTTCGGTAAAGGTGCCGGATCCGAAGTTTTCTTCGCAGACCAAGGACAAGCTCGTGTCCTCCGAGGTGAAGACCGCTGTCGAACAGGTGCTTGCGGAGAAGTTGCACGAGTTTCTGTACGAGCACCCGGCCGATGCCCGCGCCATTGTCGAGAAGACCGTGGATGCGGCGCGCGCCAGGGAAGCAGCGCGCAAGGCGCGGGAAATGACCCGTCGCAAGGGTGCCCTGGACATTGCCGGCTTGCCCGGCAAGCTGGCGGACTGCCAGGAACGGGATCCCAGCCTGTCGGAAATCTATCTGGTCGAGGGCGATTCCGCCGGTGGCTCTGCCAAGCAGGGCCGTGATCGCCGCACGCAGGCAATCCTGCCGCTGAAGGGCAAGATCCTCAACGTGGAGAAGGCACGTTTCGACAAGATGTTGTCATCGGTGGAAGTGGGCACGCTGATTACCGCTCTTGGTTGCGGTATCGGCCGCGAGGATTTCGATCCCGACAAGCTCCGCTACCACCGCATCATCATCATGACCGACGCCGATGTGGACGGCTCGCACATCCGTACGCTGCTGCTGACTTTTTTCTATCGCCAGATGCTCACGCTGGTAGAACGTGGACACGTCTATATCGCGCAGCCTCCGTTGTACAAGATCAAGCGCGGCAAGCAGGAACATTACGTCAAGGATGAGCGGGAGCTGACCGAATACCTGCTTCAGCTGGCATTGAACAATGCCGTGCTGCGCACGGATACCGAAAACGGGGATGTCGACGGGGAGCGCTTGCAGACCCTGTCAGCGCAGTACCTGCGCGTCATGGATGTCATTGCCCACATGAGTCGTCAGATCGATCGCGAAATCCTCGAGAGCATGCTGCATGTTCCGGTGCTGACAGAGCAGCATTTTGGGGACATCGATTACCTGCAGGAGTGGTTTCAGAAGATCGTTGATCGACTTAATCCGATGCAGTCCCAGGGCACGCAATACCAGTCGGTGGTGACCACCGGGTCAGACGGTCGTTTCCAGGAGGCTGTGGTTTCCAAGCGGATGCATGGTATCCGACATGACTATCGCTTCGTGCCCGAGTTTTTCCTGGCACCGGAATATCGCCGGATCAGTGCCCTCACGGCGGTCATGGAGGGTCTGCTCGGTCCTGGCGCGGAAGTGCAGCGAGGCGAACGGCAACAGCCGGTGTCGGCAGTCGGGGAAGCGGTCGAATGGCTGCTGGAGGACGCCAAGCGCGGGCAGTATATCCAGCGGTACAAGGGCCTGGGTGAAATGAACCCGGATCAGCTCTGGGAAACCACTATGAATCCGGAGACGCGGCGTCTGCTGCAGGTCCGCATCGAAGATGCCGTAGCGGCAGACGAAGTGTTTACAACCCTGATGGGTGACCACGTGGAACCGCGTCGGGAGTTCATCGAGAGAAACGCCCTGTCTGCATCCAATCTCGACGTCTGAAAGAAAGATTCACCGCGAAGATCGCGAAGGAAAGAGGAAGTAGGAACAAGCGCGTTTTGTCTTCGTGAGCCTCGTCTCCCTAAGGAAACGCTGAAGCATTCACACGCCTGCGTTGGAGTCCGCATCGAGGCCCCGAACCGACCCGGCCGGCATGGGTTGTTCCACGTGGAACAACCCATATCAGTTTGGCGATCCCCCGGCCGCGCGTTCGTCTGACTCGTAGCTTGAGCTCACTGCCCGCGTATTGCTCTCGATCCAGTCCTTTGCTTCTTTCAGCAGACCTTCCACATCGCGCCCGCGGGTCTCGACCGGTCGGCTGATCCGTACCCGAATGGTCCCCGGATACTTGAGGAACGAATTCTTTGGCCAGCATTCGCCGGCATTGTGCGCGACCAGGATCATCGGTGCGCCGGTTTCCGCAGCCAACACCGCGCCGCCCCGCTGGTAGCGCCCGGAGCGACCTGGCGGAACCCGGGTTCCCTCGGGATAGACGACGACCCAGATTCCGTCCCGCAGGCGTCGCTCGCCCTGTTCCAGCATCTGTTGCATGGCTTCCTTGCGCTCCTGACGGTCGATGGCGATCGGCTGCAACATGCGGATCGCCCAGCCGATCAGCGGAATGCGCGTCAGTTCCTGTTTCAGCACCCAGGTCTGTGGCGCGAACCAGGCCTGCAGGGCCAATGTCTCCCAGGCGGACTGATGCTTCGCCAGTACAACGCAGGGCTTCGAAGGCTTGTGTTCCAGTCCCTCGACCTCCCAGCGAATCCCGCAGCAGACTCGCGCCCACCAGACCAGAAACAGACTCCAGCGACTGAAGATTGCATAGCGCACGCGGTAGGGCACAAACCAGGAAATGACGATGCCGAGACTGCCGAACAGTGCGGTCGCACCCAGTGCACCTATCGCCCAGCACACGGATCCGGGCACGGCCCGCAGCTTTTCACGCCGGTTTCTTGCCGCTGAAAATACCGCTATCCGTTTGTTTTTCATGATAATAACTCCGTGATGGAAATCGGCACGGGAACCCGGGCGCCGCACACTGTCGAGGAGGGTCAGAGCCGGCGCTTGAGCAGGGAATCGACGAAATCGGCCAGGCAGTCGTAACTGGGAATGCTTGCCGCGACCGGTTCCTGTCGGGTCTGCCGACCCTTGCCGGTGAGCACGAGGACTGGCGAACAACCCGCGCGGATCCCGGCTTCCAGATCGCGACCGGCATCGCCGACCATGAAGCTTGCTGCCAGGTCGATGGGCAGTTCGCGAGCGGCCTGCAGCAACAGACCCGGTTTCGGCTTGCGACAGTCACAGCCGTCGTCCGGATGATGGGGGCAAGCGTAGATGCCGTCGACGCTGGTGTTGTGCTCGGCCAGCAACTGGCGCAAACGGCAATGTATCGCCTGCAGATCATTCAGGCTGTAAAGGCCGCGACCAACACCCGACTGGTTGGTGCAGACGGCCACCAGCCAGCCAGCCTCCTTGAGCCGGCGGATCGCGTCGAGGCTTCCGGGAAGTGGAATCAGGGCGTCCGGGGTCCGGACGAAGTCGGCGCTGTCCTGATTGATCACGCCGTCGCGGTCCAGCAGCACGGCCGGGCGTAGCGGCATTTCGATTCTCATGTCCGGGCTGATTGCCGCTGGCGGACCATCTGCGCCATCACGCGCTGTCAGACGGGGCGTGTTCCGGCGTCAGTCGCGCCAGATCAGCGACCGAACCAAGAAGCATCGCAAGCTGGCCCAGCAGGTGCAATCGATTGCGGCGCACCGCCGGATCCTCGGCCATGACCATGACGGCATCGAAAAATCGGTCCACCGGCTCGCGCAGGCCGGCCAGGACGCTCAGCGCCTCCTGATAGCGTTGTTTCCCGGTCAGCGCTGCGATCTCCTCCTTCAGGGGCTGTAATTGCTGGTGCAGGGTCCGTTCTTCGTCGCATTCGAAAAGCTCGGTCGCCGGTGCTGGCGTCGGCAGGCTTTCGTCGGCCTTGCGCAGGATGTTCTGAACGCGCTTGTTGGCTGCCGCCAGACTGATGGCCGCATCGGTCTGGCGAAAGCTGGCACAGGCGTTCAGGCGGCGGTAAAGGTCTACCGGATCGTCGTTGTCGGCGCCGATCCCGTCGTCGTCTCCGTATGCCCGCGCCCCGCGGACGGCGTCAAAGACATCCGCCGTGGTGCCGCGTTCCAGAACATAGGCCCGGAAGCGGTCGAGACAGAACTCGACCACGGCCGTGATGACCTCGGGGTTGTGCAGATCCTGGGGCAGATGATCATGCGCGTGGCGGAATAACTGCCGCAGGGACAGCGAATGGCCGCATTCCACCAGAATGCGCATCAGTCCCAGCGCCGCCCGCCGCAAGGCGAACGGATCCTTGTCGCCGCTGGGTGTCTGGCCGATGGCGAAGATCCCGATCAGGGTATCGGCCCGCTCGGCTACCGCCAGCGCCTGCGCCAGGGGCGTTTCCGGCAGACTGTCGCCGGCAAAGCGCGGCCGATAATGCTCTTCCAGGCTGCCCGCCAATTCCGCATCCAGCCCGTCGTGCAGTGCGTAATGGCGACCCATGGTGCCCTGCAACTCCGGGAATTCACCGACCATCTCGGTCAGAAGATCGCACTTCGCCAGCATCGCGGCCTGTTCGGCACGATCCGCATCCGTGCCGAAGCCGGGCGCGATCAGGCGCACCAGGGCGGCAACGCGGACGGATTTGTCGAACAGGCTTCCGAGACGTTTCTGAAAGATGATCTGCTGGAGCGCTTCGGTGCGTTCAGCGAGCGGTTGCTTGCGATCCTGGTTCCAGAAGAATTCCGCATCCGCCAGACGCGGGCGGATCACGCGCTCGTTGCCGCGAATGACCTGCGCCGGATCGCGGCTCTCGAGATTGGCCACCGTGATGAAGGCAGGCATCAACTCGCCGCTGGACGTGCGCAGCGGAAAGTACTTCTGGTGCCCCTGCATGCTGGATACCAGGGCTTCGCTCGGCACCGCCAGAAAACGGGTGTCGAAGTGGCCGGTTATCGCCACTGGCCATTCCACCAGGGCCGTGACCTCATCCAGGAGAGCATCCTCGATCACGGCGACGCCGCCGGCCGCTTTCGCCTGGACCTCGACCTGTTCGCGAACGCGCGCCCTGCGCTCGGCGAAATCGGCGATTACGAATCCCTCCCGCTGCAGCTGCGCGGCGTAATCGCCGGCCTCGCGAATCACCAGCGGTTGCGGCGCATGGAAGCGGTGCCCGCGGCTGCGGTTGCCGCTGTCGATTCCGAATACCTGCAGCGGCACAACGGCGTCGCCGTGCAGCGCGACAATCCAGTGCACCGGTCGGACAAAGGCGCTGTCGCTGCTGCCCCAGCGCATGCGACGGGGGATCGGCAGTCGGTTGAGTGCATGACGGACGATTTCCGGCAACAGCTCGGCGGTGAGGGCACCGGCCTGATTGGTCTGGAAATGCAGCCAGGCACCCTTCTCGGTGCGCTCCTCGCCGAGTTCCTGCACCGACACGCCACAGGAGCGGGCAAAGCCTTCGGCTGCCCTGGTCGGTGAACCGTCTGCGTCGAACGCCGCCTGCAGTGCCGGGCCGCGGCGCGAGATCTGTTGATCCGGCTGTTGCACCGGCACATCGCGCAGCAGGACCGCGAGTCGGCGCGGTGCGGCAAAGGCCTGATGACCAGCGGGTTGCAGGGCCTGCTTTTCCAGTCCGGCAAGGATTTCCCGGTGGAAAGCCTGCATCAGGCCGGGCAATGCGGTGGGGGGCAATTCCTCGGTGCCGATTTCCACCAGCAGATCACGGGATTCAGCCATTCGCGGCCTCTTTCAGGGTTTTCAGAAGCGGAAAGCCCAGAGTCTCGCGACTCTGGTAATACAGTTCGGCAACACCACGGGCCAGGGTCCGGACGCGCAGGATGTAACGCTGGCGCTCGGTGACCGAGATGGCGTGCCGGGCATCCAGCAGATTGAAGGTATGAGACGCCTTCAGGCACTGCTCGTAGGCCGGCAGCGGCAGGCCCTTATCGATCAGCTGCAGGCTTTCCTGTTCGCACTGATCGAATTGGCGAAACAGCGCCTCGACGTTGGCATGTTCGAAGTTGTACGCGGACTGTTCGACTTCGTTCTGGTGATACACGTCGCCGTATGTCACAGGCCCGCCCGGACCATGCGTCCAGACCAGGTCATAGACGCTCTCGACGCCCTGCAGATACATCGCGATCCGTTCCAGGCCGTAGGTGATTTCGCCCATGACCGGGTGGCAGTCCAGTCCGCCGACCTGCTGGAAATACGTGAACTGGGTGATCTCCATGCCGTTCAGCCAGACTTCCCAGCCCAGCCCCCAGGCGCCGAGCGTCGGCGATTCCCAGTTGTCCTCGACGAAGCGGACGTCATGCACCAGGGTGTCAAGACCGAGTTCCTGCAGCGATCCCAGGTAGAGGTCCTGAATGTCGGCCGGTGACGGTTTCATCACTACCTGGAACTGGTAGTAATGCTGCAAGCGGTTGGGGTTGTCGCCGTAGCGGCCGTCAGTCGGCCGCCGAGAAGGCTGCACATAGGCCGCATTCCAGGGCTCCGGACCCACCGCACGCAGGAACGTGGCCGGATGGAAGGTGCCGGCTCCCACTTCCATGTCCAGTGGCTGCAGCACCACGCAGCCGTGTCGCGCCCAGTAGGCCTGCAGCGCCAGGATCAGACCCTGGAAAGTGGCGACATCCGGTGCCGCCAAGTTTGAAGACGTCTGGCTCATCGAGGAACTCCCTGCCTCCGGGGATGGCTGACCCGCGCCGATCATCCCGTGCATCAAGCGCGGCAGTATACCTGTTAGGCCTGCAGCGACGAAGGCGATCGGGCCGCGGGCCGGGGAATCCGGAGCCATGGTCGGCGTCAATGTCCTTCAGGCTGCTCCCGACCGGCGCGCCTTAGTTTCGGAAAAAGTGCGGACTCCAGCGCAGACCTGGTAACCAGGTCAGTGTTTCCTCATGGAATTGTTGATATAAAAATGTGGTAGTTCCGGTCAATCCGGCCTGTCGGTGGCGGCACCGCCGTCGATGGTCCGATCCGCTCCGCAGTGACAGGGGGTAATCCGATCATGACCGAGTTGATCATGCAGCAGAGCTCGACGGCGCACTGGCAACAACTGGTCGCCGAGGCCGAAGCCCGTTGCGGCGCCGATCTGGGTGAGGACGCGCAAAGCTATCTGGTGTTTCTGCTGATGCGCTACCTGCGGCGTGACGACCTGTTGCGGCGCCTGCTCGCCCTTGGCTATCTGCAGGCGATGGCAAGCAGCGGCACCCGGCGGGCCGAGCGGTTGCGTGATGTCGGCGATGAATGTCTGCTGATCGGCGGCCTTTTCCCCGGACAGGTGCGGCGGCGTCGGGTCAGCCTGGGCTACGTGATCGGGCTCGGTCAGGGTGCCTACGGAGAACTGGCGGCGACCGACGGGTCTGCGCTGGGTGGTCTGTTCCAGCATCTGGCGCAGGAGTTTCCGGTCCTGCTGGATGTCCTCGGGCAGTTGCGTGGCGGCACTCCATCGCTCGATCAGCTGGCGCAGGCCGCGGAGCGTTTCCTGGAGACCGGAAGTGCGGCGGCACAGGCGCAACTGGAACGGGTCCACGGGCTGCTCCCGCCGGAGCCCCCGGCTCGCCACTGAACGCCGCTCGCGGCCATCGTGCGGAAAACGCACCATAAAGGTGCGTTTTCAGGATTTGCGCCCCTTCCTAGTGCGTCTCGCGACGTTACCTGCCATCCTTTGCACGCCGAATTGCGAATCCCTGCCATGTTTTGGTGCTGGCATGGATACTGCTAATCGATCCACTGACCGCGTTTTTCGCGATGAAACGATTCAGACCTGGAGGTTACGTATGGCCCGCACTGCAGCCGACATTCTCAAAGTCATCAAGGAAGAGAAGATCAAGTACGTCGATCTTCGTTTTACCGACACCAAGGGCAAGGAACAGCATGTCACCCTGCCCGCCAGCGGCATCGAGGAAGAGACCTTCGAAGAAGGCAAGATGTTTGATGGGTCCTCCATCGCCGGCTGGAAGGGCATCAACGAGTCCGACATGATCCTGATGCCGGATCCGGACAGTGCCGTGCTGGATCCGTTTTTCGATGAGCCGACGCTGAACATCACCTGCGACATCATCGAACCCAACACCATGCAGGGCTATGAGCGTGATCCACGTTCCATTGCCAAGCGTGCTGAAGCCTACCTGCAGTCCACCGGACTCGGTGACACCGCATTCTTCGGACCGGAGAACGAGTTCTTCGTGTTTGACGATGTGCGCTGGGGTGCCAATATCGGCGGCAGTTTCTACAAGATCGACTCGGAAGAGGCCGGCTGGAACTCGGAACGCGTGTACGCGGACGGCAACATGGGTCACCGCCCGACGGTCAAGGGTGGATACTTCCCAGTGCCGCCGGTGGATTCGCTGCACGACATCCGTGCCGCGATGTGCGAGGCCATGGAAGAACTCGGCCTCAAGGTCGAGGTGCATCACCACGAGGTGGCCACCGCCGGCCAGTGCGAAATCGGTGTCGAGTTCAACACGCTGGTAAAGAAGGCCGACGAGGTGCAGAAGCTGAAGTACGCGGTGCATAACGTCGCCGCCGCCTATGGCAAGACCGCCACGTTCATGCCCAAACCGCTGGTCGGCGATAACGGCAGTGGCATGCACGTGCATCAGTCCATCTCCAAGGGTGGCGAGAACCAGTTCACCGGTGACCAGTACGGTGGCCTGAGCGAGACCGCGCTGTTCTACATCGGCGGGATCATCAAGCATGCACGCGCGATCAACGCCTTCGCCAATGCCTCGACCAACAGCTACAAGCGACTGGTCCCGGGCTTCGAAGCCCCGGTGCTGCTCGCCTACTCGGCACGCAATCGGTCCGCCTCGATCCGGATTCCCTGGATTTCCAACCCGAAGGCGCGTCGCATCGAAGTCCGTTTCCCGGATTCCACCGCGAACCCGTACTTCGCCTTCGCCTCGATGCTGATGGCGGGTCTTGACGGCATCCAGAACAAGATCCATCCGGGCGATGCCATGGACAAGGATCTCTATGACCTGCCGCCGGAAGAGGAAAAGGACATTCCGAAGGTCGCCTTTGATCTCGAGGAAGCCTTGCAGGCCCTGGATCAGGATCGCGAGTTCCTGACGGCCGGCGGCGTCTTTACCGACGACGTCATCGACGCCTACATCGAACTGAAGATGGAAGAAGTCACGCGCCTGCGCATGACCACCCATCCGGTCGAGTTCGACATGTATTACAGCGCCTGACCGGCAACGCGGTCACGGGATTTGCTGAAAGGGGCCGCAAGGCCCCTTTTTTGTGCCCGTGCGGTGATTGATTGTGCGGGATCCCGGACGGGGCTACTCTGAAGCCATGAAGACGCTATTGCTTCGCTTGTTCGTCGCCTTGTCCTGTCTCGCCCTGCTGACCGGGGCGACCATTTATCGGCACGTCGACAGTGACGGCAATGTCACGTTCAGCGATCAGCCGTCCGACGGCGCCGAGGCGATGGACATCGGCAGCCCGTCCAGTTACCGCTCCCCGCCAGGCCCGACGCCCCGGGAACGTCAGTCGCGGGAACGCGAGACGGAACAGGAGCCGGAAGCGGTCTACGAACAGGTTCGCATCATCAGTCCGGCTGACGAGTCGACAGTGCGGGATAATCAGGGTCTGGTCACCGTGCGGGCCGAGACGCGACCCGGTCTGCGGCAGGGGCACCGCCTTGTCGTGCTGGTCAACGGTGAACAGCGGGGCGAGGCCCAGCGTTCCTACAGCTTCACGGTGGACGAGATCCACCGCGGCGAACACACCATCCAGGTCCGGGTGGTCGACCGCGATGGTCAATCGCTGGCTGAATCCGCGCCGCACACCATCTACATGCACCAGGCGTCCCGCCTGTTCCAGAACCGGCAGGGTCCGCCAGGCACCGGTATCAATCCGGGACCTGCTCGCTGATGTGATTTGCTATCCTGGGCGAGCGCACCATGGTGGTGCATTTGTCTGCCAGCCGCGCGCCTTTCTGATGGCTCCGGCGTGGCGACGCACCAGTCTGAGCCCGCGCCGCGCCTCCTGTCCCGCGTGATTCAGGCTCCGGGCAGGTATCTCACCCCGTATCCGCCGTGCTGGTGCGGTTCTTGCTTTCCCCGAGATCATGATCACGATCTCTGATGATCCCGGCATCAATCGTCGCCTGCTCGAAAACATGCAGACCGCTCTGGTTCTGCTGGACGAGCAGCTGCGTGTCTGCTTCATCAATCCCGCTGCTCAGGCGCTGCTGGCGGTGAGTGCGCGACAGGTTCATCACCACCGCCTGTACCCGGCGGCGCCCGGTGCCCGTGTCCTTGAGCGCCTGGCGGACGACGCGCTGAAGCAGGGCGAGACCTTCACCGAGCGTGAGGTTCGCCTGGAAGTCGCCGGTCACCACCAGATCACTCTGGACGTGACCGCAATCCCGCTGTCGGAGTCCGAAGTTCTGCTGGAGATGGCGCATCTGGACCGGCGCCTGCGTATCACGCGCGAACAGTCGCTGATCAAGCAGAACCAGGCCACCCGTCATCTGCTGCGCGGTCTGGCGCACGAGATCAAGAATCCTCTCGGCGGCCTGCGCGGCGCGGCACAGTTGCTGGAGCGCGAACTGACGCAACCCGAACAGCGCGAATACACTCAGGTGATCATCGAAGAGGCCGATCGGTTGCGGACGCTGGTTAACGGGCTGCTTGGTCCCAACACGCGCCCGAACAAGCGCGAGGTCAATATCCACGAGGTGCTGGAGCGGGTGCGTCAGCTGGTGGACGCCGAAGCACCGGAAGGGGTCCGGCTGGAGCGTGACTATGACCCGTCCATTCCAAGCCTGATGGCCGAACCGAATCAGCTGATCCAGGCGATTCTGAATATCGTTCGCAATGCCCTGCAGGCGGTTGGATCGGTTGGCCGGATCAAACTGCGAACCCGCTCACAGCGCCAGTTCACGATCGCCGAGGTGCCGCACAAGCTGGTTGCCCGGATCGATATCGAGGATACCGGCCCCGGCATCCCGCGCGAGCTGATCGAGCGTATTTTCTATCCGATGGTCACCTCGAGACCGGAGGGCTCCGGCCTGGGACTGTCCATTGCTCAGACGCTGGTGCACCAACATGGCGGCCTGATCGAATGCTGGAGTGAACCCGGGCAGACGCTTTTCACGATCTGGCTGCCCCTGGAGATGAATCATGGTGGATAAGGAAGAAATCTGGGTCGTTGATGATGACCGTTCGATCCGCTGGGTTCTGGAAAAGTCCCTGCAACAGGCCGATCTGACGGTGCGCAGCTTCGAAACCGGTGACGCCGCTTTGGCGTCGCTCCAGCGGCGGCAGCCGGCTGTGCTGATCACCGACATTCGCATGCCTGGTATTGATGGCCTGGAACTGCTGCATCAGATTCACGAACGCTGGCCGGACCTGCCGGTCATCGTGATTACCGCGCATTCCGACCTGGATGCCGCGGTGTCCGCCTACCAGGGTGGTGCCTTCGAATACCTGCCCAAGCCGTTCGACGTGGATGACGCCGTGGGTCTGGTGCGGCGTGCACTCGAGACCCGCAACTGGAAGTCCGGCGATGGCGTCGAAGCCGACGAAGACGTACCCGAGATCATCGGCGAGGCACCGGCGATGCAGGAGGTTTTCCGCGCCATCGGCCGCCTGTCGAGTTCCAATATCAACGTGCTGATCAATGGTGAGTCAGGCACCGGCAAGGAACTGGTGGCGCGGGCACTGCACCGGCACAGCCCCAGGCGGGACAAGCCGTTCATCGCTCTGAATATGGCGGCGATCCCCCGCGACCTGATGGAATCGGAACTGTTCGGCCACGAGAAGGGTGCGTTTACCGGCGCCCAGCAGAGTCGTCAGGGGCGGTTCGAGCAGGCCCATGGCGGCACGCTGTTTCTCGACGAGATCGGCGACATGCCGCCGGAATTGCAGACCCGCCTGCTGCGGGTGCTGTCCGACGGCCAGTTCTACCGGGTCGGTGGTCACACCGGCGTGACCGTCGATGTGCGCATCATCGCCGCAACCCATCAGGACCTGGAACGGCGGGTCAACGACGGCCATTTCCGCGAGGATCTGTTCCACCGGCTCAACGTCATCCGCATCCACCTGCCGGCCCTGCGCGAACGTCGCGAGGACATCCCGAAGCTCGCCCGTTATTTCCTGGCCCAGGCAGCGGAGGAACTCGGCGCGGAGCAGAAACAGCTGCGTGACGAGGTGGGGCACTACCTGATGGGTCTAACCTGGCAGGGCAATGTCCGCCAACTCGAGAATACCTGCCGCTGGTTGACGGTCATGGCCAACGGCAAGGAAATTCACATGAATGACCTGCCGTCAGAGCTGCGCCAGGAAGGTCGGACCGAACACAGCGGTGAGGACTGGGAGGGAGCGCTGGCGGTCTGGGCGGAACGGGCGCTAGCGCGGGGCGAGCAGAGTCTCCTGGAGAGAGCCTTGCCGGGGTTCGAGCGCATCATGATCCGCGTCGCCATCCGCGCCACCGGCGGGCGCCGACAGGACGCCGCCAGACTGCTCGGCTGGGGCCGCAACACGCTGACCCGCAAGATCAAGGAACTGGACCTGGACTGTTAACGAAACACTCAGCTATTCCCGCGCTGGATCCGCTTCGGGAAAATGCGCCCAACCCGGGGAGCCGGTGGGCTTCTATGCCGATCGGCAGCATCCCTGCGGCCGACGTCCCTCCGAGGAAATCCCTTACCCCGGCCGGGCACCAGGCGATTAAGGCGACACCCGGGCCGAAGACCTTTGCCGGATGATCAAAAACGGCCTCAGGCGAAGACGCGCGAAGCGTTCAGAGCTTCCTTAACTCAGAAACTGATGCTGAGGCCGGCCTCGATCAGCGGGATGTAATCACGGCTTACCCGGGTATCGTCGTCGGCCGTGTAGGGTTCCAGATAGGCTGCGCCGAGCCCGACATGGCTGCGGAATCGGCCGCGCAGGAACTGATAGCCCAGCGTGCCGCCCCAGCCGAGGCGCTGGTAAGCTTTGCGGTCACCATCCTCGCGGCGGGTGTCCACCTCCAGGGTGCCGATCACGCCGGACGCATACCAACTGCTGCGCAGTCCGCCGCCGCCGGAAAAGAAGCGGAAGCCGCCGACAAAGGCGGTCTGTCGACCTCTCTCGAAGCTGGCGCTGCCGGGCACGTCCAGATGTCCACCAACCATTACCCAGACACTGCCCACGGGGTTTGCCAGTTCCAGCTGCACGCCGAGGACGTCGTTGACCACTGCAACACCCGCGTACCCCCGCTCCGGCAGCGGTCCGCGTTCGAAAGCGGCCGCCACCGGCGTCAGCGCCATGAGCAGCAGGCAGGTGGTTAGACGGATCGACATGGAGTGACTCGCGAGAAGAGCTGGCGGGCGATCGGCGGCGTCGGCCGATCGCCCGTCGGCTTACATGTAGACGCCACCGTTGACGTTGATCTGCTGGCCGGTGATGTAGTCGCCGTCGGCAGCCAGGAATACCACTGCCCGGGCGATCTCCTCCGGCTGGCCGAAGCGGCGCATCGGGATCTTGTCGAGAATTTTCTGCTGAATCTCGTCCGGCACCTTGGCCAGCATTTCGGTCAGGGTAAAGCCCGGCGCGATGGCGTTAACGGTGATGTTGTGGCGCGCCAGCTCCTGGGCCGCACTCTTGGTGAAGGCAATGACCCCGCCCTTGCTCGCGGAATAGTTGCTCTGACCGAAGTTGCCGGCCTGACCGACGAAGGAGCTGATATTGACGATGCGACCGAACTGGTTCTCCATCATGCTGGGCATCGCCGCACTCACCGTGTAGTAGACGCTGTTGAGATTCGTGTTGATCACGTCTTCCCAGTCGTCGTCGGTGAGTTTCTTCAAGGTCCGGTCCTTGGTGATGCCGGCATTGTTGATCAGGATGTCCAGCCTCCCCCATTGTTCCACCACCTGATGCACGAGCCCACGCGCCTCGTCCTTGTTGCTGACGTCACCCTTCAGGGCAACGGCGTCGGTACCGAGGGCTTTCAGCTCCTCGACCACCTTGTCCGCGTCGTCGCTGGCACTGCGGTAGTTGATCGCCACTTTGGCGCCAAGCCGGGCCAGTTCCAGGGCGATGGCGCGGCCAATGCCGCGGGACCCGCCAGTGACAAGGGCGGTCTTGTTATCGAGGCGTTCAGTCATGGGTGCTCCTCCTTGCGATGGTTGCGCGGCAGTCGCGAACTATCACGCTGCCGCCGTCGTCGGGACGCCGGTGGTCTTGTGCCACTTCGGCGCCCGGTTACTCGGAAACGGTTTCCATCAGCGTAGACTGACCAGTGGCTGGCGTCAGCGCAAGCTGCGCTGCGACATACCCTCTTGAGGGCGGGACCGGCAAGCACGGACACTATCCGGGGCGGCCGATCCGGGCCGACGCCCTGCCCTGATCCGAGCATTCAGCGAGAAACCGAGCCGTGCTTCATGTGGTCCTCTACCAGCCCGAAATCCCGCCCAACACCGGCAACATCATTCGCCTGTGTGCCAATACCGGCGCCGATCTGCATCTGATCGAACCGCTGGGTTTCGGCATGGAGGACCGGTTGCTGCGACGCGCCGGACTGGATTACCACGAATGGGCCAGGGTCCACCGGTACCCGGATCTCGATGTTTTCCTGCGGGAGGTTCGCCCGGCGCGGCTCTTCGCTCTGTCCGCGAGAGGGCTGGGCAGCCCGTTTGCAACCCGGTTCGCAGCCGGTGACGCCCTGCTGTTCGGACCGGAGACCCGTGGTCTGTCCGATGCGGTACTCGCGACCTTGCCAGCCGAGCGTGTGCTACGGTTGCCGATGCGGCCGGGCAATCGCAGCCTGAATCTGTCAAACGCAGTCGCGGTTTGCGTGTTCGAGGCCTGGCGCCAACTGGGATTTACCGGCGCGAGCGGGTAAGGAGAGCACGCCAGGGCATGCCAGAGGCCCTGCAGGACCGTCAGCCGTCGCCGAGCGATGTTTCTTCGCGCGGTGCCCGCGTCATCAGGGTGCGCACGGCCTCTGCCGGTGGCAGACCCTGCACCATGATCCGGTAAACCTGATCGCAGATCGGCATTTCCACGCCCAGGCGCTGCGCGAGCGTGCGCACCTCGCGGGCGGTGTAGATGCCTTCCACGGTCTGACCGATGTCGGCAACCGCGCGTTCCAGCGACTGGCCCCGGCCCAGCGCCATGCCCAGCCGCCGGTTGCGTGACTGATTGTCGGTGCAGGTAAGAATCAGATCGCCCATTCCCGACAGACCCATGAAGGTCAGCGGATCGGCATCCAGACTCTCGCCGAGTCGAACCAGTTCGGCCAGTCCTCTGGTAATCAGGCCGGCACGGGTATTGGCGCCCAGTTCCATGCCGTCGGCGATCCCGGTGGCAATGGCCAGCACGTTCTTGACCGCACCTCCCAGTTCGACACCGATGACATCGCTGCTGGAGTAAGGCCGGAAATCCTCACTGTAGAAACGCTCGACCATATCGTCGGCGAACTGGCGGTCTGCCGAAGCGATGGTGACGGCGGTCGGCTTGCAGGCCGCAACCTCGGCAGCGAAGCTCGGTCCGGACAACACCGCCGTGGCATGCCCGGGTACAAGCTGCCCCACGACTTCGTGCAACAGACCGCCGCCATCGGAATCCAGTCCTTTGGTGGCCCAGATCAGTCGCCCATCGGCCGGTATCAGTGGTACCAGCTGTTGCAGCATTTCGCGAAAGGCGTGACTGGGGACCACGATCAGGGCATCGCGCACGCCGTCCATCGCCCGGCGCAGGTCAGCGGTCGGTTCCAGCGTTTGCGGGAAGTGGACGCCCGGCAGGTAGCGCCGGTTTTCCCGTTCTGCTGCCAGCGTCTCCATCTGCGATGGCACGTGGCCCCAGAGCCTGACAGCGTGACCATTTCGCGCCAGCACCAGAGCCAGGGCGGTGCCCCATGACCCGGCGCCCAGTACCGCGATCGGCTGTGCGGAAACGGCCATCGCCGGACTCCTCAGGAGGGTTTTGCCGCTGCGTCATCAGCCGGCTGCTGGCCGGCCTGTTCGGCCTGCTGTTTTTTCTTCTGCATGTACAGCGCTTCGAAATTCACCGGCCCCAGCAGCATTTGCGGGAACCCGCCTTTGGCCACCAGATCTGCCACCGCTTCCCGCGCGAACGGGAACAGGTTGGTCGGACAGTAGCTGGCTAGCACGGCTTCGAGCGTATTTTCGTCAAAACCGGATACACCGAAAATGCCGGCCTGATGGACTTCGCAGAGATATGCGGTCTTGTCCTCGATCTTGGCGGTCACCGTGACCCGCAGCACGCATTCGTAGGTGCTGTCATCCAGACGCTTGGCTTCGGTGCCGAGATCCACATTAACCTGCGGCTTCCATTCGCCCCGGAAGATATCCGGTGCGTTGGGCGCCTCCAGGGACGCGTCCCGCAGGTAAATCTTGTGAATCGCGAACTGCTGTTTGTTGTCTTCCTGGGCGCCTGCGGCGGCCCCATTGCTCTGATTCTCAGCCATGCTGACTCCTTCGTTGAATCCTGCTGCCGATCTCCTCCGACCAGCGTGACAGGTTATTTGCGTTCCGTGGGCAGGCCGGCCGCGGCCCAGCCGTCGTAGCCGCCCTTGAGTTGCAGGACCTGCTCGAAGCCTTCCTGCTTGAGTTTCTTGCCGGCACGGCCGGCGGCCATGCCGTTACCGCAGTAAACGACCACCGGCTTCTGTTTGTGTTTCTGCAACCGCTTGTGGCGTGGCTCCAGTTGGCCGTCCGCGACATGCACGGCGGCGGGCAAATGGCCCTTGTTGAAATCGGCCTCGCTGCGAACATCGACGAACAGGCCGTCCTGCTTGTTGTACAGTCGGGTGGCTTCGGTGGCGTCCACCTGTTTCACCCCCTGGGTGAGGCGGCCCAGTTCGCTCATCAGAATCCAGCCGACCACGGCGGCGAGAGCGGCGAACAGGATCCAGTTGTTGGCAATAAAGTCCATGAGACGGTCCATATGGTCTGTGGCGGATGCACGGTCGCCGATAGTATTGCCGGCGCCGGACCGGCAGAGATTGCCGCATCCGGTGCCCCGGGAAAGACGGAAACGACAAGATGGCCACATGCTGGCGGCCATCCGGAGAGCCTGTTTGATCCGACCATCGATGCGCAGGATACGGTACCTGCTGGCAGCGGCGCGAGCGAACCTCGGGTCATATCGAACGATTCGCTCGCCTGCGCCGGTGGCCGGGCGAGCGCGAAGCGGCGTTTCCGTTACCCCGGCGGCCGAATCGGCGGTGCGTCACGGCAGTCGTGAAACGCGCAGATCGACGCGTGCGCGGGAATCATTCCGTGTTTTCCTGTCATTATACAGAGCGGTTTCGATGAGTGAACGACGGATGCAGGGCACGTTGGTATCCCGGACCTCGCAGGAGGCCTGCCGCCTGGTGGTGCGTGGCCTGGCTGCCGTTCTGCTGCTGGCTGCGGCTGCCACCGCGGTCTGGGCCGACGACGTCGTCGAGCGCGAACAGCAGCTGCAGACGCTGCGCGCCGAGATCGAGCGCATCGAACGCGATCTGGACGCGCGGCGGGCCGAGCGCGATGCCGTGGCGGCAGAGCAGCAGGAACTGGAGGAGGCGGTCGGACGGTCGGTGCGGCGGGCGCAGGAACTCGAGACCGAGGCCGAGACGGTTCGAGACCGCATTACCGATCTGGAGCGGCGTCAGGCCGAGCAGGAGGCGCAGGCCGCGGAGCAGCGACAGCGTCTCGCCGACGAAATCCGCGCAGTGCACCGCATGGGCGCGCAGCCGGTGCTCAAGCTACTGCTCAATCAGGAGGATCCCGCCGAGCTCGGTCGCACCCTGGTCTATCTGGAACGTTTCGGGGCGCTGCGTCAGCAGCGCATGACCGACGCCGCCGACGCCGTGGCCCGATTGCGCGCCGGCCGGAGGGAACTGGCCGGAGAACAGCAGCGTCTGCAACAGTTGCAGGCCGAGCAATCCGCGGAAGCGGAACGGCTGGCCGAGCGGCGCGACGAGCGGGCGGCGATGCAGGCGCGACTGGACGCGGAGATCGCCAGCGAGGATCGGCGGCTCGCGCGCATGGCGGAAGATGAGGCGGAGTTGCAGGGTCTGCTCGAGGAACTGCGGCAGGCGCTGGCGGAAATTCCGCGGCAGGAACGCGCGCACGGCCCGTTCGCCGAGCAGCGAGGTGGCCTGCGCTGGCCATTGCGGGGTGAGATTCTGGCCCGCTACGGCAGCACTCGCGGCCGTGCCGGTGAACGCTGGCGCGGCATGTTGCTGGCGGCCGAGCACGGTTCCCCGGTGACGGCGGTGGCTCACGGCCAGGTCGTGTTCGCCAACTGGTTGCGTGGTCAGGGCTTATTGATGATCATCGATCATGGCGACGGTCACATGACCCTGTACGGTAACAATGACAGCCTGTTCCGCAACGTCGGTGACTGGGTCGAGGCTGGCGACGTGATTGCCGCTGCAGGAGATACCGGGGCCGGCGGGCGAACGGCACTGTATTTCGAGCTGCGGGTCGAAGGGGAACCGCGGGACCCCCTGACCTGGTTGCAGGCAGCGGACAACTAGGTCGCGAGGCCGACCAAGCGGGTGGGAGAAAGGCATGCGAGATCACGGAATCATGGGCCTGGCGGCGGCGTTGTGCCTGATCGCCGCCCTGCTGCTTGCCGCACCGGCCTGGTCGGGCGAGGACGGGCCGCGGGCGGCGGAGCGTGAACTGCCGCTGGAACAGTTGCGCACGCTCAGCGAGGTGTTCTCCCGGGTCAAGTCCGATTACGTCGAAGACATCAGCGACAAGGAACTGCTGGAGAACGCCATCCGCGGCATGCTGCAGGGCCTGGATCCGCATTCCTCCTATCTCAGCGCGGACGAGTTCTCCGATCTGCAGGAAGGTACCACCGGCGAGTTCGGCGGTCTCGGTCTCGAGGTGGATGCCGACGACGGCTTCATCCGTGTGGTGGCGCCGATTGACGATACACCGGCGGCGCGTGCCGGTATCCGCCCGGGTGATCTGATCATTCGGCTGAATGACCGCAGCACCCGCGGGATGGATTTGAGCGAGGCGGTGACCTTGATGCGAGGCGAACCGGGGACCGATATCACGCTTACCATCACCCGCGACGGCGAGGACGAACCGCTGGAGATCACCCTCACCCGGTCCGTGGTGCAGGTGGTCAGCGTACGCAGCCGGATGCTGGAAGACGGTTACGGTTACATCCGTATCAGCCAGTTTCAGAACCGTACCGGCGCCAACCTGCGGGAGGAACTGGCAAGTCTGCAAGAAAACAGGGACGGCCCGCTGGACGGGCTGATTCTGGACCTGCGCAACAATCCCGGCGGCGTGCTGCAGGCGGCCGTGGCCGTGGCCGATGCCTTTCTGGAAAGCGGGCGAATTGTTTATACCGAAGGCCGTCTGGATCAGGCTCAAATGCAGTTTGAAGCCTCCGGCTCCGATCTGGCGCGGGGGGCGCCGATGGTGGTGCTGATCAACGAGGGCTCGGCGTCCGCGTCGGAGATCGTTGCCGGGGCACTGCAGGATCACCGCCGCGCGGTGGTCATGGGTAGCCGCAGTTTCGGCAAGGGTTCGGTGCAGAGTGTGTTGCCGCTGAACAGCGGCGCCGCGGTAAAGCTGACCACGGCACGATATTTCACGCCGGATGGCCGCTCGATTCAGGCCGAGGGGATCGAGCCCGACGTGGTGCTGGACCGGATCCGTGTCAGTCTGCGCGAGGATGCCGAACCGCGTCGGCTGACCGAGCGTGACCTGCAACGCCACCTGGATGGGAGTGAACTGCCGCGGTCGCGGGATACCGAGGAACAGCGAGCCCGGGCGACTGACGACTACGCGGTGTTCGAGGCCCTGAATCTGCTCAAGGGACTGCGTATCCTCGGCCGTGGCGGGCGCTGACTATGCATTGTTCGATCTTCAAGGGCTCGCGGACGCCGGACACCTATCTTTTCGTGCCGGCGCGCGAGGTCACGGATGCGGTACCGGGGCTGGTCCTGCAGCGTTTCGGCGCGCTGGAGCACGTGATGGATCTGGTGCTGACCCCGGACAAGCGTCTGGCCCGGGTCGAAGCCCGCACGGTGTTGCGCGCCTTACTGACCCAGGGCTGCTTCATCCAGTTGCCACCGTCACGAGAGGACCAGGACCAGCACTCCTGGCGCGACCTCAGTCCAGTGGGCGCATCAGACCTTCCTGAGTGACCGAGGCCACATGCCGGCCACCGGTGTCGAACACGCTGCCATGACAGAAACCGCGCGCCTCGGCGGCCGTTGGCGCCTGCACGTGATACAGCAGCCAGTCGTCGATCCGGAACGGCCGGTGAAACCACATGGCATGGTCGAGGCTGGCGAGCTGCGTATGACCCTGGAAGTATGTTCGCCCATGGGGTAATAGCGCCGTGCTCAGCAGGTGGAAATCCGATGCATAGGCGAGCAGTGCGCGGTGCATCAACGGATCGTCCGGCAGCCTCGCGGGGGCGCGCAGCCAGAGGTCGCGGTGCGTGGCGTGATCGGCGGGTGCCAGCGGGTGTTGGGGGTGCACCGGACGGATATCGATCGGCCGTGGCTGACTCGCCAGGCCACGGAATTTCTCCGGCAGGCTGTCGCGATGGCGTTTCAGCAGTTCCCACTCACTGTCCAGGGTTTCCGCCGCCGGCGCCTCGGGTGCCGCCCTCTGATGCTCGTACCCCGGCTCGACCACATGGAACGAGGCGGACAGGTTGAAGATCGGCCGGCCGTGCTGGATCGCCACCACCCGACGGGATGAAAAGCTGCCACCGTCCCGTGCCCGTTCCACCTGAAAGATGATCGGAAAGTCGGCGTCGCCGGCGCGCAGGAAATAGGCGTGCAGTGAATGCACCGGCCGGTCGTCTTCGACCGTGCGCCCGGCGGCGACCAGGGCCTGCCCGAGCACCTGGCCGCCGAACACTCGCCGGCCGATGATGTTGCGGCTCTCGCCGCGGAACAGGTTGTCGTCCAGGGCTTCCACATCCAGCAGTTGCCAGAGCTGGTTCAGCAGAACGGTTGCCGGATCGCTGGTCTGGTTCATGCGGACTCCATGGCAGTGCGTTGGGAGCAATGCTACCCGCTCACTCGCACGCTTGCGTAACGGGGCGGTCGGAAAAATTCGGCCTGACCCAATGGGTCCAGCCGGTTTGTGTTCGGGCTTCGATGCCGATCGGGCGGATGGCGCAATGGCCGGGCCTGAAAGGCCGGGCCCTACCGTCGCAGCAGCGTGATCAGCAGGCTGAGGCCGGCCAGTCCCAGCAGGGACAGGCTCCAGACGCCGCCATCGCCGGGCAGGCGCTGCAGGGTCTGCTCGTCCAGCAGGGCGATGACCAGTGCCGCCAGCGCCAGGACGCCGGCGGTCTGCAGCCCCAGCCTGCGGCGCTGACCGCGTTCCTCGGCCTGTTGCAGGGCCTGCACCGCACTGGCCTGGCGGTGGACATCCACCCGCAGGGTTTCCAGCTCGTCCACCGCTTTCATCAGCTTTCCGGGTAGACTCGGCAACTGCTCGCCCCAGGCCGGCAGTTGCTGACGGATGCGACGCAGCAGGGCGCGACCACCCAGTTGCTGGCGCATCCAGCGCTGCATGTAGGGCCGCGCCGTCTGCCACAGGTCGAGATCCGGATACAGATCGCGACCCAGCCCCTCAATGTTGAGCAGGGTCTTCTGCAGCAGGACCAGCTGCGGCTGTACCACCATGTCGAAGCGGCGCCCGGTTTCGAACAGACGCAGCAGCACGGCCCCGAACGAGATGTCCCGCAGCGGGCGTTCGAAAATGGGCTCGCAGACGGTGCGGATGGCACCCTCGAATTCCTCGATCCGGGTGTCCGGCGGCACCCAGCCGGACTCCAGGTGCAGTTCCGCCACCCGGCGGTAATCGCGATCGAAGAAGGCGAGAAAATTCTCCGCCAGGTAACGGTGATCGGTGGGACTCAGGGTGCCGACGATGCCGAAATCCACGGCGATATAGCGCGGATCGTCAGGATTTGTGGTGTCCACGAAAATGTTGCCCGGATGCATGTCGGCATGAAAGAAGCTGTCGCGGAACACCTGGGTGAAGAAGATTTCGACCCCTTTCTCCGCCAGTACCTTGAGATCGACATTGCGGGCCCGCAGCGCCTCGATGTTGCTCACCGGCAGTCCGCTGATGCGCTCCATCACCATCACGGTGCGGCGGCTGTGTTCGAACAGGATCTCCGGGATGTAGAGCTTGTCCGAGCCCTCGAAATTGCGCCGCAGTTGCGAGGCGTTGGCGGCTTCGCGCAGAAGGTCCAACTCGTCAATGAGGTTGCGTTCGAATTCCTCCACCACCTCGCGCGGTCGCAGCCGGCGACCGAGATCGGAATATCGCTGCAGGATGCTGGCGAAGCTGTGCATCAGTTCCAGGTCCCGCCGGATCAGCCGTTCGATGCCCGGCCGTACGACCTTGACCACGACCTCGCGACCGTCCAGCAGACGGGCGGTATGCACCTGAGCAATCGACGCCGATGCAAGCGGCACGTCGTCAAAGCGGGCGAACACCGCACCCGGTTCGCAACCATAGGCTTCGCTGATGATGCGACGCGCATCGCTGGACGGAAACGGCGGTACCCGATCCTGGAGATAGGACAGCTGGTCGGCGATATCCGGTGGCAGCAGATCGCGCCGGGTGGACAGGATCTGGCCGAACTTGACGAAGATCGGTCCCAGATCTTCCAGTGCGTGTCGAATCCGCTCGCCGCGGCTGTCGGGGTTGCGCCGGAACCAGGTCCAGGGCAGCAGACGGCTCAGCCAGCGGACCGGCCGGAACAGGCGGGTTGCCAGAACCACTTCGTCCAGACCATGGCGGATCAGCACCAGGTTGATCCGCACCAGATGCAGCAGCTGGCGTGGCCGGGCCATCACCGGGCGCGTCTCCGTTCCAGCAGCCGCAGCCGCGCCTCCAGCCGATCGGCATCGGCGCGCAGGCGATCGACGTCAGCGAGAAAGTCCGTGACTTCGAGCTGCGGCGGCAGCAGGCGCTGTTCCTCGGTCAGATAATCCCCGAGTGCTGCCTCGCACTGCCGGCGACTCTGATCGACCCAGCGCAGCAGCGCGCGGCCACCCTCGCCGATGCGATGTGCCGGCAACTCGCCGAGCATGCGCGCCAGCGGCGCTTCCCAGTCCACGTCGGTGTCTGCCAGCAGGCTGCGCAGGTCGCGGATGACTCCCAGGTCGCCGCTGAAGCGCACGTCCCGTCCACCGCTCTCCGGATCGCGGGCCAGAGCCAGTAATGCCGAGGCACTGCCGCTGATCACGGCATCCGGCGTGCGCTCGGGGTCGTCGATGGCGCCCGCACTGAGCTGCAGTCGGGCCTGTTCGATACGCAGATGCAGGCTGAATTCCGGCGCACTGACGTGCACCGCGATCCAGCGTCCGTCCAGCGCCATCAGCCGTTCCTCGCTGGCCGGATCCAGGCTCAGGAGGCGACTCAGGGTGTGACTCAGGGTTCGGAGGGGCAGATCCAGCCAGTGCATGGTATGTGCGATCCTCAGTAGACCCGGCCGCGATGGATCGCGACGATGCCACCACTCATGTTGGTGTAATCGCAATCCTCCAGGCCGGCCTGCTCCATCATCTGGCGCAGGGTCTGCTGGTCCGGATGCATCCGGATCGATTCCGCCAGGTAACGATAGCTGTCGGCATCGTCGGCGATCAGTTTGCCGAGCCGTGGCAGCACCTGGAAGGAATAGGCGTCGTACAGCGGTTGCAGGGCGTTCAGGCTGAGCCGGGAGAACTCGAGAATCACGGCCATGCCACCGGGTTTCAGCACACGGCGCATTTCCGCCAGCGCATCTTCCTTGCGGGTCACGTTGCGCAGGCCGAAGGCCATGGTGATCCGGTCCATGCTGCGGTTGGCAAACGGCAGCTGTTCGGCGTCGGCCAGGACGAAGTCCATGGACAGCGCAAGTCCGGCGTCGATCATGCGATCCCGCCCGCGTCCGAGCATGGCCTCGTTGATGTCCGACAGTGTGACGCGGCCGCGCGGCCCCACCCGCGGGCTCATCAGCCGCGCCAGGTCGCCGGTGCCAGAGGCCAGGTCGAGAACCTGATGCCCGGGGCGCAGTCCGGCCAGCGCCACCGCCTGCCGTTTCCACAGCCGGTGCAGTCCGGCCGACATGAAATCGTTCATCACGTCATAGCGGTCGGCCACCGAACTGAACACCTCGCCGACCCGCCGTGCCTTGTCCCCGGCCGGCACCTTCTGGAAGCCGAAATCGGTCTGTTCCGTGTCGTTACCGCTCACTGCCGGCTCCCGCCGCCGCTGCGATGCTGATAGCCGGCTTCCTGCAGACGCTCGAGGTAGCGCTGCCAATAGTCGGCATAGTTGCTGCCCAGTTCGTGCAGATAATTCCAGCTGTACAGGCCGGTATGGTGACCGTCATCGAAATGCAGTCGCACCGCATACTGGCCGACCGGCTCGATCTGGCTGATGTTGACGTCTTCCTTGTTAACCTGCAGGACTTCCTGGCCCGGGCCGTGACCTTTCACGTCGGCGGACGGCGAGTGCACCCGCAGGTACTCGCAACTCATGCTGAAGGTCTGACCGTCATCGAAGGTCACGTCGAGAACGCGGGATTCCTGGTGGAGCTTGATTTCCGTGGGAATGGGCATGCAATGGGGTCTCCGAACACAAGGGGGCTGAACGCGCCATCTGCGCCCATGATAGGGAAGGAACACGGGCCCGACCATGGCGGTTTGCCACGGCGGGGCCCGCGACGCCGGGGCTGCGGGCCCTGCCCGATGAACCGGACCCGGCCTCCGGCGTAGACGCGGGGCCATCCCATGTCTGCCTAGGGAAGCTCTGATCTATTCGCACGACTGCGTTGGAGTCCGCATTTTCTCCGAGGCAAGGCGCGCTGCGCAGCGCCGCAGTCATTCTGCGGTCAAGCAGCGCAACGCAGCAATCGGGCA
>PXAT01000171.1 GCA_003565775.1 Ectothiorhodospiraceae bacterium
ACCGAAGCTGCGGGGAAACTGCAAAGGCAGGGCCTGATCACCTACAGCCGCGGCCGGATTCGGGTGATCGACCGCACGGGACTCGAAGCCCATGTCTGCGAATGCTACGACGTCGTAAAGCGGGAGTTCGACCGCCTTCTGCCTCGTCATACTGCGACATGAGTGCGCCCTGCAGAAAAGGGGGTCCGGACGGTCGAGCCTCTTCGGTGTGGCGGCGCACGGACAACCGGGCACCGCATGACAGATTATTGCGGAAGCACTGATTACTGTCCGCCGTGGCAAAGCGCCTTACCGCCTGCGTGCGCGAGGACGACACCGTTGCCCGTATGGGCGGCGACGAATTCACCGTGATTCTCGCCGGCGCCACATGCAGCAATGGTGTTGCGCTCGTCGCCCGGAAGATGATTGATGCACTCGCGATGCCCTTCCCCGCGCCGCAACAGCCGATCAGGATTTCCGCCAGCATCGGGATCGCGTTTTACCCCCGGGACGCATCTTCTCCTGTCGCTCTGCTGGAAGCCGCGGACAAGGCCATGTACAAGGCCAAAAAATCCGGTTCCAACCGCATGTCGTTTTCGGAAACCGCAGATGACACAGGCCGAGCCGGGCAAGCTTGATCGACCGTCACATCGGCAACGCCCGATCGTCGCTCCAGGCGTGTGAAAGCATCTTCCGATAGATAACGTTGTCGCCCGCATAGCAATCGCAGGCGCTGGCCTCGAGACCGCCGCGATCGGCGATCAGCACCCGGCCACGATGGTAGCGAATCAGACCCCGCTTCTGGAGCGCGGCGGCAGCTGCATTGACGCCCGCCCGGCGCACCCCCAGTAATTGCGCAAGATCCTTCTGAGTGACGTGAAACTCATCGGAACGAGCCCGATCGTGAGTCATGAGCAGGCGTCTGGTCAGACGCTGCTCCAGCGAATGGAAGCGATTGCAGTTTGCACGCTGGACCAGTTGTGCGACCCAGACATAGCAATAGCGACTGATCACATGCAGCAGGCCCGGACTGATCTGCAGCAGATTACGAAAGTCGGCTGTCGCCATGCGGAGTGCCGTCCCCTCCCGACCGACCACGGCCTGTACCGGCGACTTTTCGACGCCGAGCGACAGTAACATCCCCAGCATGCCCTCATTGCCGATCATGCCGACCTCCAGCAACGACGCCCGCCTGGCCGGTGCGGTCAGGGAGATGTAGCCAGATATCGGGAAATACACATGCGTGATCCGCTCGCCGGGAATGGCGAGCGTCTGCCCGGGCACAAGCTCGACCCGGGCGCAGCCATTCACGAACTTGCTGCGCGCCGACGGCGACAAGGCCGTCAGAAGCTTGTTGTCAGGCTCGGTGCTGGACATGGATCGCGTTCCTCGTCGAACGCTTATCGGGACCGCCTGCTGCAGGGCACGTGGACGACCCGATCACGTTGCTGCCGGCACGGGGCCCGTCGGCGACCATCCCGGCTGCAGAATGATGAGATTGCGCCGAATGCGCTGTCACGTCCGGACGGGAACGCACCAGATGCCGGAAACCGGATGGCCCGGAGCCGGAAAGCGGCTCAGGCAACAGTCATGCTCAATCCGCCGCATCCACGATGGCCTGAATTTCCGTCGGGCTTGCATCAGGCAGGGTCTTGCGCACTTCCTTAACCACGCAGCGGCCGGTGTCCGCATCCAGGGCATCGCGCAGCAAGCCGAGAAACGCCGGGCCTGCCACCAGTATCAGTTCCTGATAGGCGCCAGAGGTCCGGCCCTCATACAAGCGCTCCGCGACCCGACGGGCGAAAGTTTCGGCTTCGGTACGCCTGGGGTCGGCGGACGACTCAAGCGCGGTGCGGCCGCCGCGGGCGCGGTTCATCGCACGCCCGGGCCGGTCGGACTGAAGATCCTGAGCGTGCAACCGAGCTTCCGGCTGGATCAGATTGTCCAACTCCTGCAACGGGCTAAAACGCTTCTCACGGCGGAACAGGCGCGCCAGACCATGCTGTGCAACGACAACCCAAACGGTTCCCATGACGTCACCCCGTGCAGCAGGATTACAGGATTGTTCTCAGCGCAGCTTACGCTCCGCGAGGATGCAGTTCATGACGCAGGTCAAGTCGGCCGAGGGACGCCGGGAGGAAAACGAATCAGGGAATTCGCGGGTTTTCCCGGGGCCGCAACGATAAGCGTCACGACAGCGTTGCAAGAACCGGATTTACTGGACATGTTTCCCTGCAGGCACCAGCAGAAACCCCACGAGGACTGACAGCGTCTCGCCGCCACTCCAGGCGGACCTCTCAGGGAACAAGCACTGCAGCGCCGGTAAAACGCCCGTGGCGCAGGTCATCGAGGGCCTGATTGGCCTGTGCCAGCGGATAGGGGCGGGTTTCGGTTTGCACCGGCACCGTGGGCGCCAGCGCCAGAAACTCCTCGCCGTCCCGACGGGTGAGGTTGGCCACCGAATGCAGGCTGCGCTCCTCCCAGAGCAGGCGGTACGGGAAAGACGGAATGTCCGACATGTGGATTCCGCCGCTCACAACTCGCCCGCCAGGGCGCACATGCGAGAGTGCCGTGGGCACCAGATCGCCCACCGGGGCAAACAGGATGGCCGCATCCAGGGCCTTGGGGGGCGCCTCGTCGGCACCGCCGGCCCAGACCGCGCCCAGCCGACGGGCGAAATCCTGTGCCGGGGCGTCACCGGGCCGGGTGAAGGCGTAAACCTGCTGACCGCGGGCCACCGCCACCTGAGCCAGAATGTGTGCCGCCGCTCCGAACCCGTAGATACCCAGTCGGCGCGGTTCTTCACCACCGGCCATACGCCAGGATCGATAACCGATCAGACCGGCGCAAAGCAGCGGCGCGGCCGCTTCGGGCGTATAGCCACTGACCGGAAAACAGTAGCGTGCATCGGCCACGGTGTACTCGGCATAACCGCCATTTCGCGTATAACCGGTGAATTCCGCATGCGGACAAAGGTTTTCACGGTCCGCACGACAGTAGTCGCAGCTCCCGCAGGTCCAGCCCAGCCAGGGCACGCCCACCACATCCCCACTTTCGAAGCCGGTGACACCATGACCCAACATCGCCACCCGACCGACAATCTCGTGGCCCGGAATCACCGGCAATCTCGGGTCGGGGAGTTCTCCGTCCACCACATGAAGATCGGTACGGCAGACGCCACAAGCCAATACCCGCAGCAACATCTCGCCGGCAGCAGGCCGTGGCCTGGGGATCTGCTCCTGCACCAGCGGCTCACCCACCTCGTGAAGCCGCATGGCGTGCATGGTTTCGGTCATCGATACGGCCTCGATCGGTTGCGGAATGTGGCTAAGCTTCACTGTAGACCGGACGGGCAGTTCCATCTTGCGGCTGGCGCGGTTGCCACGATGGAGATGGGGCCCGTAACGAGGGCGAACGCCATCATCATTTGCTACCTGAACGAACTGTTTTCGAACGCATGGCCTGCTCCCCGATCTGTTCCACTGCCGTTTCTGCACAGACACTCAGCAGCAGCGGCCTGCGCGGACTCGCTACCGGTTTTTCATGGACATGTTCCGACGGGCTATTCTTAAGGAAACGCTGAAGAATTCTCGCGTCGGCGCCCGAGACCGGTTTTGGTCATCTGGCAAGGCGTGGTGCCGGTTCGGTAGCGATTTCACCGGTCCAACGCAGGCATGCGAATAAATCAGCGCTTCCTTAAAACAGGGCCTTTCGAACAAGACGAGCCCGAGCTCCCGGTTATGCATGAACCAGGCTGAGGCTTGCCGGCGAATCACCGAAAGGGTCCCTTGTATGAAACTTACCCAATTCATCCATAGGGAAATGGAGCAACTGCTCGAAGACTGGGAAGACGCCGCACTGGCAATCGCTCCGGAATTGAGGGGCAAGAATAGCCGCGCCCTGAGGGATCATGCGCGTGAGATGCTGGAGTTCATCGCGGAGGACCTCCTGATCCCCCGGACTGACGAAGAGTCGGCCCGCAAAGCCCTTGGCAAAGGCCGGCCGCCTGCCTCGGACATCCACGGAGAGCATGGCAAGGACCGTTTCCGGCAGGGTCTGTCCATACTCCAGGTGATCCAGGAACTCCGAGCCCTGCGGGCCCGCGTCACCAGAGCCTGGGTCGATGAGCAGCAGTGCCTCGCCGCAAACGACATCAAGGAACTGGTGCGACTCAACGAGGCCATCGACCAGTTGGTTGCGAGCTCGGTTTCAAGTCACTCCGCCTGCAAGGAACAGGAAACACGCCTGTTCGAAACCATGCTGAAAGTCTCCCTGGACCCCGCCGCGATATTCGACCCGACTGGCAAACACCTGTTCATCAATAAAGCGATGGCCGATCTGGTCAATGCGCCACACCGCAACGTGATTGGTAAAACCCCGAATGAACTGCGCCTGGACCTGGCCGCGGAGTTGCACGATGCGATCGCCACAACCGCTGCCACCGGCCAGACTCGACGCAAGGAATTCAGTCACTGTCTACCCTCAGGTCATGAGCTGTATCTGGAATGCCAGTTCGTCCCGGTTTTTAACGACCGGGACGAAGTTGAAGCTGTCGTCAAGACGTCGCGAGATATCACTGAGCGCAAGCGGGCCGATCATCAGATCTGGCGAAGCGCGAATTTTGATTCGCTCACCGGCATCCCCAATCGGCGACTGTTCCGCGACCGAGTGGAGCAGACCTTGCTGGAAGCCACGCGAATGGGCAGCTGCTTTGCCTTGCTGTTTGTCGACCTGGACCGCTTCAAGCAGGCCAACGACCAACTCGGCCACGAGGCTGGTGACCGGCTTCTGGCGCAGGTTGCCGCACGCATCAGCGCCAGCGTCCGGGCCATGGACACCGTGGCCCGTCTAGGCGGAGACGAATTCACCCTGATCCTGAAGGAAACCGGCAGAGATGGCGCGAGAGACGCCGCCAGGGCACTTCTGAGCAGCCTCGAACAGCCCTTTGACGTTGACTCTCATCGGGTCAACATCTCCGGCAGTATCGGTGTGACCGTTTTCCCCGACGACGGCAAGGATGTAGACCAGCTGATGCAGAATGCCGACCGGGCGATGTACGCCGCCAAACAGCATGGCGGCCAACAGGTTCAGGTCTATGAGCCATGGATGGCGACGAGCGAATCAGAGCATATGCGGTTGCACAGGGAACTGAATAATGCGCTTGCGGAAAACCAGCTGGAGGTTTACTACCAGCCCATCATCGACATCCGGACCGGAGCCGTATCCGGGGCCGAAGCGTTGCTTCGATGGAATCATCCCCGCGAGGGGCTGCTGACCCCGGCCAGCTTTCTGGGCATCACCGAACAAAGCGCCATGGCTGACAGCATCAGTGCCTACGTACTGGAGCAGGCGGTGACCAGCTCGCTCCGGTGGCGCGACCCGAGTGGCGCCGCCTTCCCCCTCTACATCAACGAATCACCGGCTGCCTTTTTCACCCAGGCGCTGGTCGAACAATGGCGAGCGCGGTTGACACGAACCGGTCTCGACAAGAGCCGGATCACGATGGAACTGCACTCGGCATCCCTCAACACCCTTCGTACCGCCGGTTTCAATCCGGTCAAAAGCTCTGCCCTGGAGGGTTTGCAGCTCCATCTGGCCATCGACGATTTTGGTATTGAACCACTCTCCCTCATGGCCCTTCGGGAGTTCAGAATGGACTGTATCAAGGTGGACAGGGAGCTGATCAGGGACGCCGGCCAGGGCGGCGACGCCGATCGCATGCTGGAGGGCATCATCGCCATGGCTCACGCAATCGACGTCCGGGTGGTTGGCGTGGGTGTTGAAACGGACGAGCAGTTGCAATTCCTCTGCCGTGCCGGCTGCGACCATGCCCAGGGTTTCCTGTTCTCCAGGCCGCTGCGCCACGATGATTTCGAGGCACTGCTGGGACGTGATCGTCAGAACAAGCCCTCTTGAAGGTGTCCGGCTCCCGGCCGATTCACCGGCCCCTTACAACCATTCCGGTTTACAACACATCCGGGTCAACGCGAGGGCCATCCCGTCATGGATATCCCGAGCCCGAGGAGGCCGCTTTCGGCAATGCCGTCGAAGATAAACTGAACGGCCAGGGCGCATAACAGCACCCCGAGCACGCGGGTCAGCACGTGCGAGCCGGTGGCACCCAGGAAACGCTGAATCTGCATGGCCAGCAGCAGGCAAACCAGCGCCAGCAACAGCACAAATAGCAGAGCTCCCAGCACCACGGCCTGGGCCATCCAGTCCTGCCCGGCACGACTCATCATCAGGATCGCCGCTCCCATGGCACCGGGGCCGGCAAGCAGCGGCGTGGCGAGAGGGAATACGGAGATGTCGGCACGGGCCCGTGCCTCCCGGGCCTCCTCCCTGGTGGTGGAGACGCCGCCGGAGTTGCGTGCAAACACCATGTCGATGCCGATCAGCAGAAGCAGAATGCCGCCAGAAGTGCGCATGGCAGGCAACGAGATGCCCAGCCAGGTCAAAGCAACCTCGCCAAGCAGCGCGAAGGCAAGCAGGATCAGGGTGGCGATCAGGATTCCGCGCAG
>PXAT01000067.1 GCA_003565775.1 Ectothiorhodospiraceae bacterium
CCAGTCGCGCGCCCATTTCTTGCGCCAGGCAAACGGTCGGCCGCAGCGGGCGCAGGTCTTCTCCGGCAGGTTCGGCTTGTGATGGGCCATCAGTCGTCGCCGTCGAACAGGCCCAGTTGCGGGCTGGCCGGTGTCGCGGCGCGGCGGCGCGGGGCAGGGCGGCGCCGGCTGGCATGACGCTCGCGAATGCCGTCGGCTTCGCGATTCGCGCTGCGATCGCGGCGCAGGCTGGTGAACCTCTGGCGTGCCAGGCGCGCCGCCTGAACGTGATCCACCGCGCGCTCCGGGTAGTCAGTGCCGAGACGACAACCGGTGTCGCGCTGCACCGCCGGCGGCATGGTCCAGGGTTCGTGCAGCCAGCGATCCGGAACGCGGGCGAGCTCCGGCAGCCAGCGACGGATGAACCTCCCCCGGGGATCCTGATCCAGGCTCTGCTTGACCGGGTTGTAGATGCGCAGGGCGTTGATGCCGGTGGTGCCGGACTGCATCTGGAACTGGCAGACATGGATGCCGGGCTCGTAATCGGTAAACAGTTGCGCCATGTGCAGTGCCGGCTGGCGCCAGTGCAGCCACAGCTGGTAGGCCGCGAACGACACGAGCATGGCGCGCATGCGGAAGTTGAGCCAGCCCTCGGCGGCGAGTGCGCGCATGCAGGCGTCCACCAGGGGAAACCCCGTTTCACCGCGTGACCAGGCGTGGAACAGGACCGGATCCGGTTGCTCCGGCCGCAGGCCGTCACAGGCGCGGTGCATGTTGCCGAATTCGATGCGGGGCTCGTCCTCGAGTTTCTGCATGAAATGGCAGTGCCAGTGCAGACGCTCCTCGAACGCCCGCAGGGAGCGCAGCCAGCGACGTTGGTCCTCACCGGCAGCATCTGCCCTGACTTGTCGTCGTCGTTCCCGGGTTGCCTGCACCACTTCGCGCAGCGACAGGGTGCCCCAGGTGATGCAGGGGCTGAGGCGGGAACTCGCGGTCCAGGCCGATTGTGGGCTGGAAATACCGCCGGAGTAGTTGCGGCCACGGTGGGACAGGAAACTGTCCAGAGTGGCCAGCGCCTGCCCACGGCCACCGGCCACGATGCCCTCGGCCGAATCAACCGAGCAGCCCGGCGGCCGCTCCGGAATCTCACCCGGTTCGACGCCTTCAATCGGGCGCAGGGCGCCAGGCGCCGGGCGCTGTACCTCCCCCATCAATTCTTCCCACTGTCGCGACCAGCCATCGCGCGAGCGCAGCGGCCGTACCACCCCGTGCTGACGGTATTCCTGCCAGGCGATGGCGTGCCGGCGCAGCCACTTCGACACCGTCCGGTCCCGCGTATACGTCCAGCCGTTACCGGTTTCCTGATGCGAATGCACGGCAGCGAAGGGGTGGTGTCGATGGAGGGTTTCCAGTACCTCGATGGCCGGGCCCTGACGGATCACCAGGGATTGCCCGAGGCGGGCGAGGGTCTCGCGCAGCTCGTGCAGGCTGTCGCGGACGAAACGCCACTGCCGACCGCTGCTGTCCGGCAATTGCCAGTAGTCCGGTTCGACGATGTAGAGTGGCAGTACCGGCCCGCGCTGACTTGCGGCATGCAATGCGGCATGGTCCTCGACGCGCAGGTCGCGCTTGAACCAGACCAGTTGCAAAGCCTCGGGCACGGATCAGCGACTCCGGCCCTGTTCCAGCGGTACCGCCTGCGGCCCGGGATGGCGAGACTCACCGAACTGCAGTCGCGCCAGTCGTGCATACAGCGGATTGCTGTCCAGCAGTTCATTGTGCGTGCCGACGGCCTGCAGGATGCCCTGATCGAGTACCGCGATACGATCGGCAGCCACGACCGTGGCCAGACGGTGAGCGATGACCAGGCTGGTGCGGTTTTCCATCAGCTTCTCGAGAGCCTGCTGGACGCGCTGTTCGCTTTCCGCATCAAGACTTGATGTTGCCTCGTCCAGCAATAATAGCGACGGATTGCGCAGGATGGCGCGGGCGATGGCGATGCGCTGACGCTGACCACCCGAGAGCCGGATGCCGCCGGCACCCAGCGGCGTCTCGAAGCCTTCCGGCAGCCGATCGAGGAATTCGCTGCACCAGGCGGCATCGGCCGCAGCACGGACAGCCTCGTTGCTCGCATCCGGACGGCCGTAGCGGATGTTCTCCCAGGCGGTGCCGGTGAACAGCACCGGTTCCTGCGATACCAGCCCGATGCGTTCGCGCAGGGCGATCGGGTCCAGGTCGCGCAGGTCGATGCCGTCCAGTTTGATACACCCGGACTGTGGGTCATGAAACCGCAGCAGCAACGCCAGCAGCGTGCTCTTGCCGGCGCCGGACGGCCCCACCAGGGCAACTCGCTCGCCGGGTTTCAGTTCCAGCGTGACATCGGACAGTGCGGACTGATCGGGCCGCGAGGGGTAGTGGAAGCTGACATGCTCCAGACTGACCCGGCCGGTGGCGACGTCCGGCAGCGCTTGCGGCTGGGGCGGCGCCTGGATCAGCGGCTTCGCCGCCAGCAATTCCAGCAGGCGTTCGGTGGCGCCGGCGGCCCGGAACAGGTCGCCGATGACCTCCGAGATGGCGCCGGTGGCGCCTGCCGCGAGCACCGCATAGAAGACGAAGGCGGACAACTCGCCGGCGCTCATGCGACCGGCCAGCACATCGTGGCCACCTTGCCAGAGAATCAGGCCGACCGCCGTGAACACCAGCAGCAGAACCACGCCGGTGAGCAGGGCGCGTTGCAGGATACGCTGGCGGGCCGTGTGGAACGCCGCCTCCACATGCCCGGAGAACCGCCGGCGATCCGTTTCTTCATGACCGAAGGCCTGCACCGTCTGGATCGCATGCAACGATTCGCCGGCGTAGCTGCCGACATCAGCAACCCGCTGTTGCGAGTCCCGGGACAGTCGCCGGACCCGGCGGCCGTAGAGCAGGATCGGCACCATCACCAGCGGCAGACCGAGCAGCACCAGCGCGGTGAGCCGCGGGCTGGTGACGAACAGCATGATCAGCGCGCCGACCAGCAGCAGGGTATTACGCACGGCGATGGAGAACGAGGAGCCGAGAATGCTCTGCAGCAGCGTGGTGTCGGTGGTGATGCGGGACTGGATCTCGCCGACGCCGTTGTCCTCGAAGAACGCCGGTTCGAGCCGCAGCACATGACTGTAGACCGCCTGCCGCAGATCGGCGGCGACCCGCTCGCCGATCCAGGACACGAAGTAGAAGCGCAGCGCCGAGGCCACGGCCATGACCGAGATGATCAGCAGCACCAGCAGCAGCATCCGATCCAGCGCGGCGGGGTTGTCGGACAGGAAGCCCTGATCCACTACCAGGCGCAGTCCCTGCCCGATGGCGAGTACACTGCCGGCAGCAATCACAAGCATCACCGCCGCGGCCAGCAACTGTGGCCGATACGGTGCCAGGAACCGAAACAGATGCTTCAGGTCAGCCAGATGACGGCCACGCGGCCGTTGTAGCAGATCGGGGTCTTTTGCCATGTCCTGTCCGGAGTCGATCGCGCAATGGGTTTGTTGACCATGACACCTGCAATTCGTTACACGCTGCTGCAGGTGCCCGGCATTCTGTTTCTCGGAGGTCTGCTGTGGGTGGCATGGGGGCGCGGCTGGATCTCGCTGGAGACGACCGCGGTGCTCATGCTGATATGGGTGACCAAGGACGTGTTGCTGTATCCCCTGTATCGGCCGGCCCTGCTCGGCCCGGCGCCGACCGGCGGCCATGCCCTGATCGGCCGACAGGCCGTGGTGCGGCAGACGCTACAGCCCCAGGGGCAAATCAGTATAGACGGTGAAGTCTGGCAGGCCCGCTGTGATGGCGATGACGCGATTCACGCAGGCGAGGCGGTCGAGATCGTGGCCGCGGACGGCCTGCATCTCACTGTGGCGCGTTCTCGCAATCGATGAGTTCGCCGAGATGACTGACTCCCCAGTCCGGTCGCAGGTTGCCGACATGGGTAAAGCGACCGTCGTCCTGCGGCAGGAATGCCACCATCGTGCCCACCGGCAGTTCATCGGCCCCGAAATGCGTGTCCAGCACCATGATCAGCGGGGTGATATGGCCGATCAGCCAGCGGTTGCCGCCGTCGGTGGGTGTCGCCAGTAGCGTTCTGAGCCCCTCGATGAAGGTGTCGCGGGTTTCCGGGTCCCCGAACTGCTCCATGTGGAGCGTCGGCTCTTCGGTCACCTCGTTCTCGGGAAAAAGCCGCGATGCCGTCTGCCGCGTGCGCGTAGTGGGACTGCTGAGAACCGCCTCGGCATCGATACCGGCGTCTGCCAGCGCGGCTCCGGCGGCAGTGATCTGGGCGCAGCCATCCTCGGTCAGACGAGTCACGTCGTCGTCGCCGGTTTCCGCCGCCCCGTGCCGGACATAAACGACCAGCCCACCTTCCTGCAGGGCGCGGATCAGGCCTTCGTCGTTCTCGTTATCCCAGCTCGACGGCAGACCGGCGGCCGGTGCCGCGACCAGCAGCAACAGCGAACATAACAGGGCCCCGCCGAAGCGAGGCCCTGTGGACCGTGCTGCAAGGTGGCAGCAGCGGCTAGTCGTTGCCACCGAACACACCCAGCAGATGCAGCAGGCTGGTGAAGATGTTGTAGATCGCCACATACAGGCCGACCGTGGCCATGATGTAGTTGGTCTCACCGCCATGCACCATCTCGCTGGTCTGGTACAGGATGTAGCCGGACATCAGCAGGATGAACATGGCGCTGACTGCCAGCATCAGGCCGGGCAGGCTGAACACAACGGCGCCGATACCGGCCAGGAAGGCCACCAGGATGCCGGCGAACAGGAAGCCGCCCATGAAGCTGAAGTTCTTGCGCGTGGTCAGCGCATATCCGGACAGGCCGAGGAAGATTGCCGCGGTGCCACCGAATGCGGTCATTACCAGTTGCCCGCCGTTGGAGAAGGCGGTCATGTAGAAGGTGAGCATCGGCCCGAGGGTGAAACCCATGAAACCGGTCAGCGCGAACACCGAGGCCAGACCCCAGACGCTGTTCCGCAGATAACTGGTCAGAAAGAGCAGGCCGAAGTAGCCGGCCAGCAGCACGACGAAGTTCATCGGCGGCGCGTTCATGGCCATGGAGACACCAGCCATCACCGCGCTGAATGCGAGAGTCAGCGACAGCAGCGTGTAGGTGTTGCGAATGACCTTGTTGGTTTCGACGGCCTGTTGTTGGCCGGCACTGATGACGCGCTCGTTTGTTGCCATCGTTCGTCTCCCTGAAAATTGCTGATGCCCCGATTATACAGAGCGTGCTTGCAGAATGGCGTCAGTCTACCGTGCGCGGGCCGGCCCGTCTGCCCCGAACCGCGGGGTCGGACCGTGCGTCCGACGATGGAACACGGGTAAACTCCGTCCATGCCTGTTCGCTTCGACAACAAACTCGTGATTGCGATCTCGTCGCGCGCGCTTTTCGACATGAGCGAGAGCCATCGTCTGTTCATGGAACAGGGCGTCGACGCGTACTGCCGCTACCAGATCGAGCACGAGGACGAGGTCCTGGCTCCCGGCGTCGCCTATCCGCTGGTGCGCAAACTGTTGGCGCTCAATCGACCGGATGGCGCCACCGGCGTCGAGGTGATCCTGCTGTCGCGCAACAGCGCCGATACCGGGCTGCGGGTGTTCAACTCCATCGAACATTACGGACTGGAGATTACCCGCGCCGCTTTCACGAACGGCGAGCGGCCATGGCGCTACGTGCCGGCCTTCGGGGCGCACCTTTTTCTCTCTGCGGATCCCAGCGATGTGGTGCATGCACTGTCGCTCGGTTATGCAGCCGCCACGATCCTGCCGGCAATCGGTGACAACGCCGACGGCACGGCCCGGGCCGACAGCGAGGAACTGCGCATTGCTTTTGATGGTGATGCGGTACTGTTTTCGGATTCAGCGGAGCGGGTGTTTCGTACCGAGGGTCTGGAGGGCTTTTCCGCCAGCGAGCGGGCGCAGGCCCGGGATCCGCTGCCGGGCGGGCCGTTCAAGAGTTTTCTCGCCGCGCTGCATGCGCTGCAGCAGGATCACCCGACCGACGCCTGTCCGATTCGCACGGCACTGGTCACTGCGCGGAGCGCGCCCGCGCACGAGCGCGTGATCCGGACCCTGCGCGACTGGGACATCCGGATCGATGAAGCCCTGTTCCTCGGTGGCATGAGCAAGGCAGCATTCCTGCAGGCCTTCGGTGCCGACATCTTCTTCGACGATCAGCAGGGCCACTGTGAAACCGCCAGCCCGCACGTGGCGACGGGCCATGTGCCACATGGGGTGGCGAACGAGCCGTAGCGAGACCCGGCAACACCTCGGTCTCTTTTTAAAAGATGGACGCACCACGAAGATCACGAAGCTCACGAAGAAAGGGCGGAAAGCCAAAGCAAGAAAGGTTTTTAACTTCGTGCTCTTCGTGTCCTTCGTGGTGAATTCTTTCCTTTGCACTGCCTGCATCCGTTCGGGATCGAAGCGACAGCCGGGGTAAAGCAATCCGCTTCGCTGTAACCCGAACGCGCTTGCCTACA
>PXAT01000087.1 GCA_003565775.1 Ectothiorhodospiraceae bacterium
CTCCCGGGTGGGTCGAGCCTCAACCTGAAACCTGAAACCTGAAACCTGAAACCTGAAACCTGAAACCTGAAACCTGAAACCTGAAACCTGAAACCTGAAACCGCCCATGCCGCTTTTTGCACTGTTCACCGATTTCACCCATCAGGGGCCGTACCTCGGTCAGCTGAAGGCTGCGCTGGTCTCGGGGGCGCCGGGTGTGCCGGTGATCGATCTGATGCACGATGCGCCGCCCTGGGATCCCGAGTTGTCCGCGTATCTGCTGGAGCCGGTTTGTCGATTTCTGCCCGCGGGTGTCTGCGTGCTGGCGGTAGTGGATCCCGGTGTGGGCAGTGCCCGGGACTCCCTGCTGCTCGAGGCGGACGGTCGCTGGTTCATCGGTCCCGATAACGGTTTGCTCGAGTTTGTCGCGCGGCGGGCCGGTGCGCGGCGATGCTTCCGGCTGCCATCGCCCTCCGGCGAGGTGTCCCCGAGCTTTCATGGTCGGGACGTTTTCGCTCCGGTGGCAGCGCGGCTGCTGGCGGACGGGTCGGATTCCCTGGGTTGCGCGGCCATCGATTTCCCGTGGCGGGATCTGGCGGAGGATACGCCGCGCATTATCTACGTGGATGGATACGGCAATGCCTGGACCGGCATTCGGGCGGCGATGTTGTCGGATCAGGCGCTGCTGGAGGTGAACGGACAGACGCTCACCCGCGCGAACACGTTCAGTGATGTCGGGCGGGGTCAGGCGTTCTGGTACGGCAATTCCAGCGGCCTGGTGGAACTGGCGGTGAATCGGGGTCGGGCGAGCAGCGTGCTGGACATTTCGCCCGGTGATCGGGTGCGGCTGGTACGGCCCTGATCGGGACTGTCGTCAACTGGCTGCATGTGCGGGAAACAGTCTGGTAGACTAAGCGCCCGCTGCAGCGCACCATTTGCGCTGCGCGACGTCGGAGCAAGCCGGCGACGGCCGATGGCGAGGTAAGCCGCCGGTCCCCGCGGTCGCAGATTCGGGTCGACCGCCCACATCCTGACAAGGAGTTACATTATGAAAGCACCTGTACGCGTTGCGGTGACGGGCGCTGCCGGCCAGATTGGCTACAGCCTGCTCTTCCGGATTGCCGCCGGCGACATGCTCGGCAAGGACCAGCCGGTGATTCTGCAGTTGCTGGAAATCACGCCTGCGCTGGAGGCGCTGGGCGGTGTGGTCATGGAGCTCGAGGACTGCGCGTTCCCGCTGGTTCATGGCATTACCATCAGTGACAAGGCCGAGGAAGCCTTCAAGGACGTCGATGTGGCGCTGCTGGTTGGCGCGCGGCCGCGTGGTCCGGGCATGGAGCGCAAGGATCTGCTGGAAGCCAATGCGGCGATCTTCTCGGCCCAGGGCAAGGCGTTGAACGACGTCGCGAGCCGGGACGTGAAGGTGCTCGTGGTCGGCAACCCGGCCAACACCAATTCCCTGATCGCGCAGCAGAATGCGCCGGATCTCGATCCGGGTCAGTTCACGGCGATGACACGACTGGACCACAATCGCGCCCTGGCGCAGCTTGCCGGCAAGACCGACTCGCACGTCACCACCATCCGGCGCATGACCATCTGGGGCAATCACTCGGCGACCCAGTATCCGGATATCAGCCAGACGCTGATCGATGGCAAGCCGGCCGGCGATCTGGTGGAGCGCAGCTGGTACGAAAGCGAGTTCATTCCGACCGTGCAGCAGCGTGGCGCCGCCATCATCAAGGCGCGTGGCGCATCCAGTGCCGCCTCGGCGGCGGGTTCCGCCATCGATCACATCCGCACCTGGGCGCTGGGCACCGAGGATGGTGACTGGACCAGCATGGCAATCCCGTCCGACGGCAGCTACGGCATCAGCGAAGGCCTGATCTACTCCTTCCCGGTGACCTGCAAGAACGGCAAGTACGAAATCGTGCAGGGTCTCGAACTCGACGACTTCAGCCGCGAGAAGATGCAGGCGACGGAGCAGGAACTGATCGAGGAACGGGACGCGGTCAAGCACCTGTTTCCGTAAAAAAAGGGCGCCAACGGCGCCCTTTTTTTAGTTCAAAGTTCAAAGTTCAGGGGCGTCGGGGCTGTTCGGGGCGGCGGCTATGCTATCGCCTTCAGCCCCGTGCCGTGCCCTAATTCCTTCCCGCTTTCCTCCCGGCGTCGGTTTGCCCGAGCATTCCCTTCAGGTATTTGCCGGTATAGGACGCCGGGTTGTCGGCCACGTCTTCGGGGGTGCCGGTGGCGACGATCTGGCCACCGCCGCGGCCGCCTTCGGGGCCCAGGTCGATCAGCCAGTCGGCGGTCTTGATCACGTCCAGATTGTGTTCGATCACGATCACGGTATTGCCGTGGTCACGCAGGCGGTGCAGCACGGTGAGTAGCTGGTCGATGTCATGGAAATGCAGACCGGTGGTCGGCTCGTCCAGGATATAGAGGGTCTGGCCGGTATCCCGACGCGACAGTTCGCGCGCCAGTTTGACGCGCTGGGCCTCGCCGCCGGAGAGGGTGGTTGCGCTCTGGCCCAGGCGGATGTAGGACAGGCCCACGTCCATCAGGGTCTCCAGCTTGCGGCGCAGGGCCGGTATCGGCTGGAACAGGTTGAGGGCTTCCTCGACGGTGAGGTCCAGCACCTGGTGGATGTTCATGCCCTTGTAGCGCACCTCCAGGGTCTCGCGGTTGTAGCGCTGACCCTTGCAGGCTTCGCAGGCGACAAACACGTCCGGCAGGAAATGCATCTCGACCTTGATCACGCCGTCGCCCTGGCAGGCTTCGCAGCGGCCACCCTTGACGTTGAAGCTGAAGCGCCCCGGTTGATAACCGCGCAGGCGGGCTTCCTGGGTGCCGGCAAACAGCTCGCGAATCGGGGTGAACAGCCCGGCGTAGGTGGCCGGATTCGACCGCGGCGTGCGACCGATGGCGCTCTGGTCGATGTCCACGACCTTGTCGAACAGGTCGAGGCCGGAAATCGACTGCACCGGCGACGGGTCCGTGCTGGCCCGGTTCAGATCCCGGGCCGCGGTCAGGTACAGGGTGTCGTTGATCAGCGTGGACTTGCCCGACCCGGAGACTCCGGTGATACCCACGAACAGTCCGGCCGGGATGTCCACGTCCACGTTCTGCAGGTTGTTGCCGGTGGCGCCACGGATGCGCAACATGCGGGCCGGGTCGGGCCGCTGGCGCCGTGCCGGCAGCGCGATCCGGCGTCGGCCGGACAGATACTGCCCGGTCAGTGATTCGCTGTGACTGGCGATCTGATCCGGGGTCCCCTCGGCGACCACGTAACCGCCATGCGTGCCGGGGCCCGGGCCCATGTCCAGCACATGATCGGCAGCTCGGATGGCGTCCTCGTCATGTTCCACCACGATGACCGTGTTCCCGATATCGCGCAGATGGGTCAGGGTTTCCAGCAGGCGATCGTTGTCGCGCTGATGCAGTCCGATGGACGGTTCGTCCAGCACGTACATCACGCCCACCAGGCCGGCCCCGATCTGACTGGCCAGGCGGATGCGCTGCCCTTCGCCGCCGGACAGCGTGCTGGCGCTGCGGTCCAGGCTCAGGTAATTCAGTCCGACGTTGACCAGGAAGCGCAGTCGATCACCGATTTCCTTGACGATCGGGCGCGCGATTTCACCCTTGTTGCCGGGCAGATCGAGTTCCTCGAAGTACGTCAGGCAGTCGCCTACCGGCATCGCGGCGATGGCCGGCAGCGCGTCGTCACCGATGAACACGTGCCGCGCCGCACTGTTCAGCCGGGCCCCTTCGCAGTCGGGGCAGCGGCGCTCGTTGATGTAGCGGCTCAGCTCTTCGCGCACGATGCTCGACTCGGTCTCGCGATAGCGTCGCTCGAGGTTCGGAATGATGCCCTCGAACGGATGCCGCTTGCGCAGGGTGCGTTTGTCGGAGCTGATATAGCGGAAGTCTATGTCCTGGTCGCCGCTGCCCCAGAGCAGTACCTCCCGGACCGCCTCGCTCAGTTCCCCCAGCGGTGTCTCGACATCGAAGTCGTAGTGTTCGCCGAGGGATTTCAGCAACTGGAAGTAATAGGCGTTGCGGCGGTCCCAGCCGCGTATGGCGCCACCGGCCAGACTGATGTCCGGCTTCGTGATGATCCGCTCCGGATCGAAGAAGGTCTGTATGCCGAGACCGTCGCAGGTCGGGCAGGCACCGCGCGGGTTGTTGAACGAGAACAGGCGAGGTTCCAGTTCGCTCAGTGAATAACCGCATTTCGGGCAGGCAAAGCGTGACGAGAAACTGAGCTCGGGTTGCTCCGGTTGGTCCATCCAGGCGATGCGGGCGACGCCGTCGCCCAGACCGAGTGCGGTCTCCAGTGAGTCCGCCAGGCGTCCGGCGAGGTCCGGACGCACCTTGAAGCGGTCGACCACGGCATCGATGCTGTGCGTCTTCTTCGGATCCAGGGTCGGCGCCGTGTCCAGGTCCACCACCAGTCCGTCGATGCGGGCGCGGATGAAGCCCTGCGCGCGCAGTTCCTGCAGGGCATGCAGATGCTCGCCCTTGCGCGCATCGATAATCGGCGCGAGCAGCAACAGGCGGCTGCCCTCGGGCAGTCCGAGGATCTGATCGACCATCTGGCTCACGCTCTGCGCGTCCAGCGTCTCGCCGTGATCCGGGCAACGCGGTGTGCCGGCCCGGGCGAACAGCAGGCGCAGATAATCGTGGATTTCGGTCACCGTGCCGACGGTGGAGCGCGGATTGTGGGACGTGGATTTCTGCTCGATGGAGATGGCCGGCGACAGGCCCTGAATGTCGTCCACATCCGGCTTGTCCATGATCGACAGGAATTGCCGGGCATAGGCGGACAGGGACTCCACATAGCGCCGCTGGCCCTCGGCATACAGGGTGTCGAAGGCCAGCGACGACTTGCCGGAACCGGAGAGGCCGGTGATCACGATGAGCCGGTTGCGCGGCAGCTCCACGTCGATGTTCTTCAGATTGTGAGTACGCGCGCCGCGAATGCGGATAGTATCCATGCCGGTCTGGACCTCGGGATGTTCGGGTCTGAGAGGCGCGGCCGCCGCGGTCAGGCCACGGCCGGAGAACCCGCTAGTCTACAACGGATCGAGGGCTGAACACCTGCCCGCCTTGCCGGTCTGACTCTGCAAGCGGTCAGTCCCGCCGTAACCCGCCTCGGCGACACGCCGGGTCGTTCGTTCAGCGGCGGTTTAGGGGAACACTGATTTACTCGCATGCAGGGGCGGGAACAGGTCGATATGTTCCACCTGCGAGGAGACCATGATGCGACAACAGTTTTCGGTGACCGGAATGACCTGCGGGCATTGCCGGCAGGCCGTGGAGCAGGCGGTTTCGCGGCTGGATGATGTGGAATCGGTGACGGTGGATCTGTCCGCGGGTCGGGTGACGGTCGGCGGTCACGTGACCAGCGATCGGGTGGTGGAGGCGATTCGTGCTGCCGGGTACGTTGCGTCTCCGATGGCTGTAGCCTAGTTTCGGCATGCCTGCCGAGGGGAATTGTAAAATGAAGACGGCTTTACTGCAGGGACGGGGACGACTGGCCATGCTTGCGGGACTGTTCCTGCTGGCATCGACCGGTGCCTGGCTGCTGGCGCAATCCGCGCTGGCCGACAAGACGGCTGCCGGCGCCGAGGTGCCGGAGTGGCAGCAGACCGAGCAGGACATGAAGGTTTTCAAGACGCCGCAATGCGGTTGCTGCACCGACTGGGTGGTCTATATGCGTGACGAGGGCTTCACCGTCGAAGCGGTGGACGTCAGCCAGCAGCAGCTGAACGAGATCAAGCAGGCGGCCGGGCTCAGTCGCGAACTCGCGTCCTGTCATACCGGCTTCATTGACGGCTACGTGATCGAGGGCCATGTGCCGGCCGAGGACGTGCGCCGACTGCTGGAGGAGCGGCCCACGCTGAGCGGTCTGGCCGTTCCCGGCATGCCGGTGGGGTCGCCCGGCATGGAAATGGGCGATCGGTACGATCCTTATCATGTCGTGAGTTTCGACGACGATGGCGGGATGGACATCTTCTCGTCCCACCATCAGCCTTGAGGAAACGGTGAAGTATTCGCACGCCTGCGTTGGCGTCCGCATTTTTTCAGAGGCAAGGCGCGCTGCGCAGCGCCCGACCAGCGATGAACGCGATGAGGCGGCCTCTATACTGCAAGGTAACAAACAGTCAGTTCGGGCGCTTCTCGTGCCCGACGACTGCAGGGCAGGGATGCCGCGCCCGACCGAATCCGGAGAACCGTAATGCAGACCAAGATCCTGACTTTCTTCGCCGTGCTCATCCTGGTGAGCTATACGCTGGTGGCCTGCTCGACATCGCCCACCGGGCGCAGCCAGCTGACGCTGTTTCCCTCGGCGGAGCTGAACAAGATGGGGATCACCGCCTTCAACCAGATGCGCGAAGAGACGCCGGTGTACACGGATGCCGCCACGAATCGTTACGTCAACTGCATTACCGACGCCCTGCTCGAGCAGGTCACGGGGTCGGATCGTGACCTGGACTGGGAAATGGTGGTCTTTGACGACGACGCGGTGAATGCCTTTGCGCTGCCCGGCGGCAAGATGGGGGTCTACAAGGGTCTGCTCGGCGTCGCGGAGAACCAGCATCAGCTGGCAACCGTCATCGGCCATGAAATCGGTCATGTCGTGGCCGAACACGGCAATGAGCGCATGTCGACCCAGTTTGCCACCGGCGCCGGACTGCAGCTCGCCGCGATCATCGGCGCCGACGGCTCGCCGCAGCGGTCGGCCGCGCTGGCGGCCCTGGGCCTGGGTGCCCAGGTCGGTGTGCTGCTGCCGTTCAGCCGGGCGCACGAGCGTGAGGCCGACCTGATCGGTCTCGATCTGATGGCCAAGGCCGGCTTCAATCCGGAAGAAAGCGTTCAGCTCTGGCGCAACATGTCTGCCGCCAGCGGCAACGGCGGTCCGCCGGAATTCCTTTCCACGCACCCGGCCGGCCAGACCCGCATCAATCTGCTGCAGAACGCGATGCCGGATGCGAAGCGCGAATACGAACGCGCCCGGGAGGCGGGGAGGCGGCCGGACTGTCAGAGGCCGTGAGCGAGGTTCGAGGGTTCGAGACTGCGGGAAAAAGAGGGCCGCGCCGCGGTGCCTTGACGGGCATCCCGGGTGAATCGACCTGAAACCAAAAAGCCCGACCACCAGGGCCGGGCTTTTCCAATAACGTCCAATCGGGCTTTTTACGGTACCAACGGGAACCGGATGCCCGACATCTCGCGCATGACCCGCATCACCTGACAGCTGTAACCGAATTCGTTGTCGTACCAGACGTACAGCACCACCCGGTTGTCGTCGACGATGGTGGACTGGGAATCGACCACGCCGGCGTGGCGGGAGCCGATGATGTCGGTGGAGACGATCTCGGTGGATGCCGTGTAGTCGATCTGGTCCTGCAGATCGGAGCGCAGGGCGATCTGCCGCAGGTAGCCGTTCAGGGTGTCCCGGTCGACGGCCTTTTCCAGACTCAGGTTGAGCACCGCCAGCGAAACGTTCGGCGTCGGCACGCGAATCGCGTTTCCGGTCAGCTTGCCTTCCAGGGCCGGCAGGGCCTTGGCCACGGCCTTGGCGGCGCCGGTGGAGGTGATCACCATGTTCAGCACGGCGCTGCGGCCACGGCGGTCGCCGGCATGGTAGTTGTCGATCAGGTTCTGGTCATTGGTGAAGGAGTGCACCGTTTCCACGTGGCCGTGTTCGACACCGTACTCGTCGTGGATCGCCTTCAGTACCGGCGTAATGGCATTGGTGGTGCAACTCGCCGCCGACAGGATCCGGTCGCCGTCGGTGATCATGTCCTCGTTCACACCGTGCACGATGTTCTTGATGCTGCCCTTGGCCGGGGCGGTCAGGAGCACCCGTGCCACACCCCTGGACTTCAGATGCATGCCGAGGCCTTCCTCGTCGGTCCAGCGGCCGGTGTTGTCCACGACCAGGGCCTTGTCGATGCCGTACTCGGTGTAGTCGATCTGGTCCGGGCTGTCGGCGTAGATGACCCGGATGTAGTTGCCGTTGGCGACGATGGACTGGGCGTCCTCGTCCACCTGCACCGAGCCGTTGAACGGGCCGTGCACCGAATCCCGACGCAGCAGGCTGGCGCGCTTTGCCAGGTCGTTGCCCTTGGCCTTGCGCACGACGATGGCGCGCAGACGCATCTTGTTGCCGGCGCCCGTGCGTTCGATGAGCAGACGCGCCAGCAGGCGACCGATGCGGCCGAAGCCGTACAGCACGATGTCCTGGAAGTCCTCACGCCGCTCGCCGCGGCCGTCGATGATGTCATGTAGCTGCTGCTTCAGATACTCGGTGATCGAGCCGCCGTTGCCGTCACGCAGGTAACCGATGGTGAGTTTGCCCAGGTCGACGCGTGCCGGGGCCAGGTCCAGCTTGCTCAGCGCCTCCAGCACCGGAAAGCTGTCCTTGATCGACAGCCCGGAGTCTTCGTATTCGCGCACGAAACGGTGCGCCTTGATGATATCCAGCGTGCCGCAGTTGACCACCGGACGGCTGTAGATGCGGGTGGCGACGCCCATGTCCCGGTACATCTTGCCGATCAGCGGCAACATCCGTTCGGCCAGTTCCTGGCGTTCGGTCCAGTCCTGCAGATACGCTGCCTGTTGTTCCTGACTCATGCTGCCTCCAGAGTGAAAAGCGGACGCGCCCGCATGCGGCGCAGGCACCGGATCGAGCAAAGCGAAGTCGTGGCCGGGAACCGGCAAGAGCCGTCGTCCGGCGCAGGCTGCGCACGTCCTAATGGTTGAAAAATGGGAACTTTCGAAAAATTTTTGCGGATTCTACGCAGAACCCCCGAGGGTGTCACGCTGCGCTGCACTTCGGTGGCTGCCGGCGGCGAGGTTGAGAATATGGCGGAGTGTGTTGATGCGGCGTGATCTCGCGAGCAAGGTTGACCTGCAGGCAGACCCGGCCCGGGTCTGGGCGACGCTGGCCAGCCTGCCGGACTGGGCAGAATGGAACCCGGTGATTCCGTCCATCGAGGGTGAACTGGCCACCGCCGGTCGTCTGCGTCTGGAGCTGGAATTACCGGACCGGGCACCGCGAACCCTGCGGGCCGAAGTGATGCGCGTCCTGCCGCAGCGCGAGTTGAGCTGGATCCTGCGTCTGGCGGTGCCGGGGTTGCTGGATTGCGAACACCGCTTCCTGCTGGACCCGCTGGACGAAGCGGCGCCGCAGGACGGCACCCGGGTCATTCAGCGGCTGCGGGTCAGCGGCATCCTGGTGCCGTTTCTGTGGTGGCGACTGCGCCAACCGCTGGGCACGGCGTTGCAGATGAGTAATCAAGGTCTAGAGAAGACGTTGCGACAGCCATAGGACCGCCGCAACGCTTTGTTTCAGGTTTCAAGGAAACGCTGAAGTATTCGGGTTTCAGTGTTCAGGAAAAGAGGGAATCGAGGCATTGACAGGCCTCTCGGGTGGTTCGAGCCTCGATCTGAAATCTGAAACCCACCAAGATCAGGCCAGGCGCTTGTACTTGATCCTGTGCGGATTGAGCGCTTCGTCCCCCAGCCGTTTCTTGCGGTCCGCCTCGTAGTCGGAGTAGTTGCCCGGGAACACCGTCACCTGGCTGTCGCCTTCGAAGGCCATGATGTGAGTCGCGATGCGGTCCAGGAACCAGCGGTCATGCGAGATCACCACGGCACAGCCCGGGAAGGTCAGCAGGGCTTCCTCCAGCGCGCGCAGGGTTTCCACGTCCAGATCGTTGGTCGGTTCATCGAGCAGCAGCAGGTTGCCGCCGGATTTCAGCAGCTTGGCCAGGTGCACCCGGTTGCGTTCGCCGCCGGAAAGGTCACCGATGTACTTCTGCTGATCGGAGCCCTTGAAGTTGAAGCGGCCGACGTAGGCGCGGGAATTGGTTTCGTAGCTGCCCACCTGAATCAGATCCTGGCCGTCCGAGATCTCTTCCCACACGGTCTTGCTGTCATCCAGGCTGTCCCGGCTCTGGTCGACCACGGCCAGCTCGACGGTCTCGCCGATCACGACTTCACCGGCATCCGGCTTCTCTTCGCCGTTGATCAGACGGAACAGGGTGGTCTTGCCGGCACCGTTGGGACCGATGACCCCGACGATGCCGCCCGGGGGTAGCGAGAAATCCAGGTTCTCGTACAGCAGCTTGTCGCCGAAGGCCTTGGTCACGCCGTGGAACTCCACCACCTTGTCGCCCAGTCGCGGGCCCGGCGGGATGTACAGTTCCTGGGTCTCGTTGCGCTTCTGGAATTCCTTCGACTGCAGTTCGTCGAAACGCGCCAGGCGCGCCTTGCTCTTGGCCTGCCGCCCCTTGGGGTTCTGCCGTACCCATTCCAGTTCGGACTTGATCGCCCGATCATGCGAGGCCTGCTGTTTCTTCTCCTGATCCAGGCGTTTTTCCTTCTGTTCCAGCCAGGAGGAATAATTGCCTTCCCAGGGAATCCCGTGGCCGCGGTCGAGCTCGAGAATCCAGCCGGCGACGTTGTCCAGGAAGTAGCGATCATGGGTCACCGCCACCACGGTGCCCTGGAATTCCGCGAGGAAGCGCTCGAGCCAGGCCACGCTCTCGGCGTCCAGATGGTTGGTGGGTTCGTCCAGCAGCAGCATGTCGGGGCTCGACAGCAGCAGCCGGCATAACGCGACGCGCCGACACTCGCCACCGGAGAGTTTGGTCACGTCCGCGTCCCAGGGCGGCAGACGCAGGGCGTCAGCGGCCTGCTCGAGCTTGCGGTCCAGCTCCCAGGCGCCGGCGGCGTCGATCTTGTCCTGCAGCTGGCCCTGTTCCTCCATCAGCGCCTCGAAGTCCGCATCCGGCTCGGCGAACTGGGCCGACACCTCGTTGAACCGGTCCATCAGCGCCTTCACCTCGGCGACGCCTTCCTCGACGTTGCCGCGTACGTCCTTGTCCGGATCCAACTGCGGTTCCTGCGGCAGATAGCCGATGTTGATGCCCGGCTGGGGGCGGGCCTCGCCTTCGATCTCGGTGTCGAGTCCGGCCATGATCCGCAGCAGCGTGGACTTGCCCGAGCCGTTCAGGCCGAGCACGCCGATCTTGGCACCGGGGAAGAAAGACAGGGAGATGTCCTTGAGGATCTGGCGCTTGGGCGGCACGACCTTGCTCACCCGGTTCATGGTGTAGATGTATTGAGCCATGGAATGTATTCGGTTCTGTCGCGGAGAAGACCGCTCATTATCCAGAAGCACCCGCCAGCGGGCAAAGGCGGAAATGTTAACCCCGTCAACGTCGGCCGATTCTGCCTGCACCACCATGAAGCGTGACAGAGAAACGCTGATTCGGCGGCCGCCGACGCAGGCGCGGGAACGAATCAGTGTCAAGACGAATAAGCGGCGCCCGTCGCATGTGCCGGATTTGCGGTGGCGACGGAGCCCGGGGAGGAGATCAGGTGAACGAGCGCGAACTGGAACAGGCCCTGGGCCTGAGTGAACCGTGGGCGATCCTGCGCGCGGAGACCGATGCCGCGAGCCGCCGGGTCGATGTCTGGATCAGCGATCAGCCGCCGAGCCCGGGCCTGCTGCAGCGCCTGGGTTTCGGCAACCGGCGCCCGCGGCTGGCGCGGGGTGACGGCGAGCGGGTCTGGCGGCACTGCAACGTCGGCACGTTCCGCTGCTTCGTTCACGCCAGTCACAGCCCCTCCGGCACCTTGTCATTTCTCGGTGCGACCGGGGCGCCATTCACCAATGCCATGGCCATGCAGATCTCGGAGCTGCTCGGCAGCGGTGCCAGTTATCGCGCGGTGTGCGCGGTGCTGGATCTGGATTTCAAGGACGTCTGGCAGCTCAAGCGTGTCGGTGACCGGGAGGGACTGAGCGTCGCCCGGCAGATGGCGTCGACCGAGACGGCCGCCGAGGCCGCGCCCGCGACGGGGGTGCCGGAACTGGAGGATCCGGTCTGGGATCGGCTGGTGGCCGGGGATCTCAACCACGCGATCAAGGCGCTCAATCTGCGGTTGCTGCTGTCCCGGGTCCAGACCCAGCTGCGCGGCGTCGACGATCCGGAGATGCGCGAAGTGAAGTACCGGGAGCTGCGGCGCTTTTTCGTCAATAACGAGCGCGGCCTGCGTGGTGAACTCGACCGCCTGATGAGCGCCGCAAGATAAAGGAAACACTGAATGATGACAGGGACCACGGCACAGAGCTGCCTGATGACACCGGATGCAGCTGCGGAGCGTATTCGCGGCGGTGAGTGGCTGGCGATTGCCGGCGACCGCCAAGCGCTGCAGGACCTGCCGGCGGGTAACTGGATCGGTGGCAGCATTCCCTATTTCATGGGCCAGGACGGCGGCGAGACGAGTCGCGAAAAGGTCCATGTGACGCCGTTGCCGGTGGGTGGCGAGTCGCCGGTTCTGCGGCGCTATGCGGTCGGTGACCTGCATCGCCTTTGCATGGACGGGCCGGACAATGGCTACACCCTGCTGATCCTGCCGGCCATGTCGACGGTGCACGAGCTGTTCTCGCGCAAGGGGCCCGAATTCGAGGACATGTTTCTCAAGCCGTTGCTGGGCTGGGTCGCCGGATTTCATCTGGATCACGCACTGGCACCGGCCGCGGTGGACGGCACCAGGGCCGAGTTCCTCGAGGACATGGCGGTGGCGCTGCATGTCCCTCTGCCGGACAACGAGTTTGCCGAGATCGGTATCGTCAATATCTTCGAGCAGGACGACGGCGACGTGATCCGCTTTCCCGATGCCAGTTTCGAAGTGGGGGACTGTCTGATCAATGGCGAACCGGCCAATCTCGCGCATTACCTGCGGGACAGGGCGGTGGATACCCGATTGCCCCTGGTGGCCGATTACTGCGGCACCAGCCTCAACGTGAGCATCAAGGAAAGCCGCCCGGACGAGGACGTCGTGTCGCTGTATGCGCCGGTCTTCCCGGACACCGACTACCGGCTCGCGCGGCCGGTGGATGATTATGTCGGCGCCTTCGAACAGGCCCTGCCGCCCGAAGGCCGGAATTCGGCGCTGACGTTCAACTGCGTGCTCAACTATCTCTATTCCGGCCTCGAGGGTCGGCGCACCGAGGGTTTTGATGGCCCGATGACCTTCGGCGAAGTGGCCTACCAGCTGTTGAATCAGACCATGGTCTACATGGCGGTGCGGGAGCTGGACTGAGCTCAGTCCGGGTGCTGCGGTCCGCGGGGTGGGGGTCCGGCCGCTTCAAGGGCCGCCCATTCCTCGTCGCTGTAGAGTCTCGATCGGGTGAGGAAGCGCTTCCCTTCCGGTGATTCCAGGGAGAAACCGCTGCCGCGGCCGGGTACGACGTCGATCGTCAGGTGAGTGTGTTCCCAGTAAGGGAACTGCGTGCCACCGATATAGAAGGGCTGTCCGGCGATTTCTCCAAGGTAGACATCGCGGGCACCGATGCGGAATTCCTTGCGGGGGTAACACATGGGCGCGCTGCCATCGCAGCAGCCCCCTGACTGGTGGAACACCAGCTCGCCATGTATCGCTGCCAGGCTGTTGATGAGTTCGGCAGCGGCATCACTGACCGAAACGCGGGTTGCCTTGCTCATTCGACCTCCGTTGCACGTCGGGAGACCGACTGGTCTCCCGACGTGCTGTTGGTGGTTACTCAGAAAAAGCCCATCGGGCTCTCGTCATAGCTCACGAGCAGGTTCTTGGTCTGCTGGTAATGCTCGAGCATCATGAGGTGATTCTCGCGACCGATCCCCGACTGCTTGTAGCCGCCGAAGGCGGCATGCGCCGGGTAGATGTGATAGCAGTTGGTCCAGACGCGGCCCGCCTGGATGCCCCGGCCCATGCGATAGGCCGTGTTGCCGTTGCGCGACCAGACGCCCGCGCCCAGGCCGTACAGGGTGTCATTGGCCATGGCCAGGGCATCGTCGAAGTCCTTGAACCGGGCGACCGAGACCACCGGTCCGAAGATCTCCTCCTGGAAAATCCGCATCTGGTTGTGGCCCTCGAAGATGGTGGGCTGCATGTAATAGCCGCCGGCCATATCGCCTTCGGCCTCGAGGACTTCGCCGCCGGTGAGGATCTTCGCGCCCTCCTGCTTGCCGATATCGATGTACGAAAGAATCTTTTCGAGCTGGTCGCGCGAGGCCTGGGCGCCGATCATGGTGTCGGTGTCCAGCGGGTTGCCCACCTTGATTGCCCGGGTGCGCTCCACGGCCGCCTCCATGAAACTGTCAAAGAAGCTTTCCTGCACCAGAGCCCGGGACGGGCAGGTGCAGACTTCACCCTGATTGAGCGCAAACAGGGCAAAGCCTTCCAGCGACTTCTGGCGGAACGCGTCGTCCTCGGCAAAGCAGTCAGCGAAGAACACGTTGGGCGATTTGCCGCCCAGTTCCAGCGTGACCGGAATCAGGTTCTCGGTGGCGTACTGCATGATCAGGCGACCGGTGGTGGTCTCGCCGGTGAACGCGATCTTGGAGATGCGCGGGCTGCTGGCCAGCGGCTTGCCTGCTTCGACGCCGAAACCGTTGACCACATTGACCGTGCCCGGCGGCAGCAGATCACCGATCAGTTCCATCAGCACGAGGATCGACGCCGGGGTCTGCTCGGCCGGCTTGATCACGATGCAGTTGCCCGCTGCCAGGGCCGGCGCCAGCTTCCAGATGGCCATCAGCAACGGGAAGTTCCAGGGGATGATCTGACCGACCACGCCCAGGGGTTCGTGGAAGTGATAGGCCACGGTGTTATGGTCGATTTCGCTGAGTCCGCCTTCCTGGGCACGGATGGCACCGGCAAAGTATCGGAAGTGGTCGATGGCCAGCGGAATATCGGCGGCCAGGCATTCCCGCACCGGCTTGCCGTTGTCCCAGGTCTCGGCCACGGCGATCTTTTCCAGGTTTTCTTCCATGCGATCGGCGATGCGGTGCAGGATCAGTGCCCGTTCGGCAACGGACGTCGCTCCCCAGGCGGCTTTCGCGGCGTGGGCGGCGTCCAGTGCCTTGTCGATGTCTTCGGCTGTCGAGCGGGGGATCTCGCAAAAGGTCTTGCCATTGACCGGGCTCGGGTTTTCGAAGTAGCGGCCCTGAGCCGGCGGCACCCATTCGCCGTTGATGTAGTTGCCGTAGCGCGCCTGGAAGCTGACCTTGGCGCCTTCTGTGCCGGGCTGTGCGTAGTGCATGATGCAGTACTCCTCCACGATCTTCCGTTAAAACGAAACGCCCCGAATCGGGGGCGGCAACCGCGGAGTTGCACTGGCTGTGCCAGCTTTTGCCGACTTGCCAGATCAAAGGCTTAGCCGTTTCCACCTCGGCTTCCGTGACACTGCGTCCCGGGCTGTTCGGTGTTGTTGGGACGCGGTGTCACGACAGGTTGTGCTGCAGTGGTATGCCGAATCGGTGCATGCGCCGGTAGAGCGTATTGCGGCTGATGCCGAGATCCTGCGCCGCCCGTCGCACGTTCCAGCGTTGGCGATGCAGCGCCGCCACCAGTTCTTCCCGCTGAGGACGGGCGTCGGCATTTCCGGTGTCGCGCAGCTCCCGGTCGCCGATATCCGGCAGGTTGTTGCGGATCGCCTTTGGCAGATCGGCCAGTCGAATGACGCCGTCGTCGCACAGGCCGATGGCGACCCGCAGTGCATGACGAAGCTGGCGAAGGTTGCCCGGCCACTGGCAGTGGATCAACGCATCCATGGCCGGACTGCTGAGTTTCACGGGGCCGGTCCTGCCTGATTCCTCGAGCAGGATGCGGCGGATCAGTCCCGGAAGATCGCGGCGCTCACGTAATGCCGGCAGATGCACGTTGAAGCCATTGATGCGGTAGTAAAGGTCTTCCCGAAAACGCCCTTCCCTGATCGCCAGCTCGAGATCCTGGTGGCTGGCGCTGAGTAACTGGAAAGAGACCTGCTGTGGCGCCCGCCCCCCGAGTGGCATGACTTCCCCGGTCTCCAGAACCCGCAGCAGGCGTGTCTGCAGGGAACTGGGCATGTCACCGATTTCGTCAAGGAACAGGGTGCCGCCGTCGGCCTGCCGCAGCTTGCCGGTCATGCCGTCCGGATGCGCCCCGGTGAAGGCGCCGGCCCGGTAGCCGAACAGTTCGCTTTCGATGAGTTCGGCCGGGATGGCAGCGCAGTTCAACGCCACGAACGCGCGGTCGGCGCGTCGACTGCTGTCATGGATGGCCCGGGCCAGATATTCCTTCCCGGTGCCGGTTTCGCCGCTGATGAAAAACGGGATGTCGCGATCCCGTAGCCGGCGCAGTTTTGCCAGTTGCTCTGACAGGTCGGGTTCCCGGCCGGCCAGCAAACGGTCCAGCGCATCATGGCCCTGCAAGCCTGCAGGGGACTTCCCGGCATGCCGACTGCTTGGCGGGCGCAGTCGCAGACGCACGAGGTCGTCACCGAAGCGGCCTTGCCTGGTACCCGAGTCGTCTTCGGGGAGACCGAGCAGGTGGTCCATGGTCATGCCGGTAAGGGTCTCCAGCGGGCGGCCCATCAGATCCGCCTCGGACTGCGCGCCGAACTGGGACATGGCACTGGCATTGGCGGCACTGATGCGTCCCTCCGAATCCACCGCGACAAGTCCCTGCTGCAGCATGCCGACGAATTCGGGGCGGGCGTGGAAAGCGATCACCCACTGATCCCGGACACTGTCCAGCAGCAGCGCGTTCTCGATGCTGCGCGCTGCCATACGCACCAGCGTCATTGTGCGTTCCCGCTTGTTCTTTGCCAGCGCCGGATTCAACGCCGAGGCGTCCAGCACTGCAATCAGGCCACCCCGACCATCGCCGATCGGCACGGCCGCGCAGGACAGATTGATGTTGTCGGTCAGAAAGTGCTGGTCAGCGTGGATCAGTGTCGGCTGCCGGCGGGTGATGGCTGTGCCTATGCCGTTCGTGCCGACCGCGGCTTCGCTCCAGTCGGCACCCGGCGCCAGCCCGGCCTCGCGGAACGCTCGATCGAGGCGACGTTCACCGACGCGGCGCACGATGCAGCCGTACTGGTCGGCCAGCAGGACGGAAAAACCACCGCCGCGCAGTTGTTTCTGCAGTTGTTCAAGTTCTTCGCGCCCGATGCGATACACCGTCTCGAGCCGCTCCTGCCGTTGCTGCAGTTCGCCGGCATCAAGGTAATGCGGCTGCAGTCCGCGATCAGGTCGCAGGCCGTGGACGGTAAAGGAGCGCTGCCAGGATTCCGCGACCTGGAGGTTCGTCGGCGCACCGGCCAGGGGGGGTTTCTGATCGGCCAGGCCTCTGAGCAACTTCGAAACCTCACGTGCATGGCGCAAAGCCGGGCGAGATGCATGCTGCATGACACTGGTCCTCCGGGATGCTTGAGCATGTCGTTGACCGGCGCATCCCTGATGCTGCGGCCACGCGCCGATTGCCCTGTCGGAATCCGGAACCCCGGTCCTTCCTGTTGCAGGACTGCAGATCGGTTTCGCCGGAACGTCGGCGGTTCCGGCAGACGCATACCGGCCCGAGGTCCGATGAAAGGCAACCCGACCTAAGAAGCTAAACCTAAATGAGAATCTTTTCCATCCCGGATCAGTCGGGGTCGCGTCGGGAAGCATCCGACCGCTCGGCATCGAGGCCGACCACGGCAGGCGTGCGAATAAATCAGTGTCTCCTTAAGCGTTGTAAACCACCGTGCCGATGTCGGAGACATCGTAGCCGCCCATGGCGGCGGCCCGCTCCCGGAAATGGCTGCCGGCGGCGAACGTCAGCAGGCCCTGCACCGACGGTTCGAAATAGCTGCGGCGCCGCATCGCCAGATCGAAGGATTCGGTGTGCAGCGGAATGAAGTCCAGCCCGTGCCGCCGGGCCGAGGCTTCCACGCCGAGGCCGCAGTCTGCCCGGCCCTCGCGCACATCCAGCGCCAGATCATCCTCGCCCAGAGCCGGATGGGCCGCTGTGTTGATGGCCTCGACCGGATGCCCGACGCGACGCAGCAGCCACTGCAACAGTGAATCGGCGCCGGCACCGGTCTGGCGGCGTACCACGGTGATATTGCTGCGGAAGAGATCCTCGAGGGTCGTGATCGCCAGCGGATTGCCCGGGGCCAGTAACAGGCCCTGGCGGCGTTGTGCCCAGTGAATCATCACCAGATCCCGCATGCCGCCGAGGCCGCAGCGCACCGGATCATTGGCGGCGCCCGTCTCGGGATCGGTCAGGTGCAACCCGACCAGCATCGCGCGGCCATCCAGCAGACGTTTCACGCCGTCACCACTGCCATGACATAGCTGAGCGAGATCCGTTCCGGCCTCGCGCACGGTCCAGTCCAGCAGCGGATCGTGACTGCCGGCCAGGACCTCGGGTATCGGACGGCTGGCAGCGACATCGCCTTCGAGATGGTTGTGCAGCCAGAGATCGATGGCCTGGCGGGGAAAGAGCAGCTTGCCGGTGACCCGGGTGCACGGGATCGCCTGTTGCCGCACCAGTTCGTAGATCTTCCGCTGGCGCAGTCGCAGATAGTCAGCAACCTCTGCCGTTGTCAGCAGTTCATGGTGCGCCATGCTGTTTTCCTGTCTTTTCCTGTTTTCATTCCGCAACCGGGTGCATTGCCGTACATCACACCGCATCATGCGCTCGGGCAATTGTGGCGGGCAAGATCGGCCGGCCATTGATGACGCAACGTTGCGGGCGGGAGCAGGGCATGACCGGAGGCAATCCATTCGCGACGGCGCTGGAGTTGATACTCGAGCGTGACCCGGTGCTGGTCGGCATCGTCGGTCTGTCGCTGCAGGTCAGCCTCACGGCGGTGGCGATCGCCGCGGTGCTGGCACTGCCGCTGGGCGCGGTGGTGGCATTGTTCCGATTCCCCGGTCGCGGGATCGTGGTGGCCGGTCTGAATGCCCTGATGGGGCTGCCTCCGGTGGTTGCGGGACTGATGGTTTACCTGTTGCTGTCCCGGGCCGGACCCCTCGGCTCGTGGGGACTGCTCTTTACGCCGACCGCAATGGTCATCGCCCAGACCCTGCTGGTGTTTCCGATTATCGCCGCTCTCTCTCGACAGGTTGTCGAGGATTTGTGGGAGGAGTATTCCGAGCAGCTGCGGTCCCTCGGCGCCTCGCGCCTGCGTGCCATTCCGACGCTGCTGTGGGACGCGCGCTTCTCCCTGCTGACCGGCGTTCTCGCGGGCTTCGGCCGCGCCAGTGCCGAGGTCGGCGCTGTGCTGATCGTGGGCGGCAACATCGATGGCGTGACACGGGTCATGACCACGGCCATCGCCCTGGAAACCAGTCGCGGTGATCTGCCGCTGGCGCTGGGGCTAGGCATCGTGCTGCTGTTGCTGGTGATGCTGGTGAACAGCGCGGCCCATCTGGTCAGCGAGCAGGCGAAACGGAGGCTCGGATGAACGATCTTTCGCACCTGCCGACGTTGCTGCCACTGACGCTGACCGATGTTGCGTTCCGGCATCGCGGACAGACGCTGCTCCAGGGCATCAATCTGGCTTTCGGCGCCAGCGGCAGGACCATCGTCCTGGGGCCGAACGGCGCCGGCAAGAGCCTGCTGATGCGCCTCTGTCATGGCCTGCTGCAGCCCAGCGCCGGCACGGTCCGGTGGGCTGCGTTGCGGGATTCCGGTCGCAGTATCCGCCGACGTCAGTCCATGGTGTTCCAGCGCCCGGTATTGTTGCGACGCAGCGCCATCGCCAATGTGGAATATGCGCTGGCGGTGCAGGGTGTCGGGCGGCGGGAGCGGCGCCGCCATGCCGCCGAGGCACTGGAATACTTCGGCCTGGCGTCCCTGGCGCATCGCATGGCGCGGGTGCTTTCCGGTGGCGAACAGCAACGACTGGCGCTGGCGCGGGCCTGGGCCATGCGCCCGGAGATCCTGTTCCTCGACGAACCGACGTCGGCGCTGGATCCGTCGGCGACGAAGGCGGTGGAGGACGCGGTGCAGGCTTTTCACGACCGGGGCACACGCATCGTCATGAGCACCCATGATCTCGGTCAGGCGCGACGGCTTGCCGATGACGTCGTTTTCCTGTGTCGGGGGCGACTGCTCGAGCGCACTCCCGCGATCGAGTTTTTCCAGCAGCCGCGGACTGCAGAGGCAACCGCCTTTCTGCATGGCGAGCTGGTCTGGTAGGGGTATTGCCGTGTCCTGTCGACGTGTGTTTAAGGAAACGCTGAATTATTCGCACGCCAACGCAGGCGTGCGAATAATTCAGCGTTTCCTTAACGCTGTCAGAGCTGCCGCCGTGGCCGGTCTGCTCGTTCTCTTTGGTGGTCCGGGCATGATCGGCCCGGCAATCGCCGACGCGTCGCACATCACGCTGGCCTCGACCACGTCCATCGAGCAGTCCGGGCTCTTTCGTCACCTCGTTCCGATGTTCAGGGAGGAGACCGGCATCGATGTGCGGGTGGTCGCCGTGGGTACCGGGCAGGCCTTCGCCATGGCGCGTGCCGGGGATGCGGACGTGCTGCTGGTCCATGACAGGGATGGCGAGGAGCGGTTTCTGGCCGAGGGGTACGGCAGCGACCGGCGGGATATCATGCACAACGACTTCATCATCCTTGGTCCGGAATCGGATCCGGCCGGGGTCCGCGAGGCGGAAAGTGCCATCGACGCGCTGCAGCGCATAGCCGTGGCGGAGGCGGCATTCGCATCCCGCGGGGATGACAGCGGCACGCATCGGGCCGAGCGGCGTCTGTGGGAGGAGGTCGGCATCACGCCGTCAGGTCGCTGGTACCGTGAACTGGGAAGTGGCATGGGGTCGACGCTGAATACCGCCGCCGGCATGGATGCCTATGTGCTGTCGGACCGCGCCAGCTGGCTGAGTTTCCGCAACCGGCAGGCGTTGAGGATTCTGTTCCAGGATGACGATGCCTTGCTGAATCCCTATGCCAGCCTTCGCATCGACCGCGATCGCCATCCGCATCTGAAACACGAGCTGGCGGCCCGCTGGCATGACTGGCTGATCTCCGGGGCGGGTCAGGCGGCCATTGCCGATTTCGTGATCGACGGGGAACAGCCGTTCGTTCCGGCGACAAAGCCGTGACAGGGTCGCCGCGCCGCTGCCGTCCGGGGGGCCGACTGACAGTCATCATGCCGGCAGGGCCGGCGCGCGGCTCAGCCGGTGCCGCGGGTGCGGGTCTTGCCGGCCTTGCCGTGCTTTTCGATGAAGGTGTAGATCGCGCCGGCGATGTCCTTGCCGGTGGCGCCCTCGATGCCTTCCAGACCGGGTGAGGAATTCACTTCCAGCACCACCGGGCCGTGGTTCGAGCGCATGATGTCGACGCCGGCCACGTTCAGCCCCATGATTTTCGCCGCGCGTACGGCGGTGGAGCGTTCCTCCGGCGTGATGCGGATTGGTCTGGCGCTACCGCCGCGGTGAACATTTGAGCGGAACTCGCCCTCCTTGGCCTGGCGCATCATCGAGCCGACCACCTTGTCGCCGACCACGAAGCAGCGGATGTCGGCGCCGCCTGCCTCCTTGATGAATTCCTGGGTCAGGAAAAAGGCGCGCAGCCCACGGAAGGCATCGATGACGCTCTCCGCCGCCTTGTTGGTCTCGGCCAGCACCACGCCCTTGCCCTGCGTCCCCTCCAGCAGCTTGATCACCATCGGCGCGCCGCCCACCAGGCTGATCAGATCCTGGTTGTCATCCGGCGAATAACCGAAACCGGTCACCGGCAGGCCGATGCCCTTGCGGGACAGCAACTGCAGTGACCGCAGCTTGTCCCGGGAGCGGCTGATGGCGACCGACTCGTTGACCGAGAACGTGCCCATCATCTCGAACTGACGCACTACCGCCGTCCCGTAGAACGTGATCGAGGCGCCGATCCGGGGGATCACCGCATCGCCGGCCGGCAGCACCTCGCCCTTGTAATGGATCTCCGGGCGGTTGGACGTGATGTTCATGTAGCAGCGCAGCGGGTCGATGACCCGAACCGTATGGCCGCGCGCTTCGCCGGCCTCGACCAGGCGACGCGTCGAATAGAGTTTCCGGTTTCGCGACAGAATAATGATGTTGGCGGCGTCACTCATGATCGCTTGATGTATTCCTTGGCTTGCGGACGGGGGGCGGGCCTGGCGGGCGCTTGCCCAGCAGGAAGGATTCTCCGGCGTCCACCACCAGGTGGCCGCGCATGGCCTGTCGCCCGAGCAGCATGCGGAAACCCATGCTGTCCCGGTTGGTCAGAGTGATCTCGATCGGCCAGGTCTGGTCACCCATGCTGATCGATGTGCGGATCACCGGCCGGTATTCGCGGTGGCCGGTAGAACTGGTGATCAGTCGCTCGCCCACCAGGGGCGCGACACAGGTCACCGTGATATCGCTGCGCCGTTGCAGGGGGTGCAGCTCGAAACGGATCTGATCCGGCTGCTCCGGACCCAGGTGGCGGATATGAATCGCGTGCAGGCAGGACGTCTGGGCACCGGTATCCACCTTGACCTTGATGCCATCCACCGCCAACGCCGGCAGGGCGGCCCACTCACGCCAGCCGATCACGGTCTTGTGCTGCGCCATCCCTGACTCCGGGTGCCCGCTGGTCTGTACCGCCGAACCTGTCCGCCGATTCCACGCACTTGTAGAGGAAAACATTGTCTCCTGCAATGCGGCACCGAGCACCGCAGGCCAGCTGAAACCGCATGGCGATGCGGTCTGCCGCAGATGCAGCCAATCTGACGATCAGGTATGATTTGACCCCTTTTGCCGCTGTCCGGTGCCATTCCGGGGAGCCGAACCGGCCTTTCGATTGAGGATCTTGCATGTTCACCAGTGACATGACCATTGCCAGCTTCGATCCGGAGCTGTGGCATGCCATCGAGCAGGAAACAAGCCGCCAGGAAGCGCACATCGAGCTGATTGCCTCGGAGAACTACGCCAGTCCGCGGGTGCTCGAGGCGCAGGGCAGTGTGCTGACCAACAAGTATGCCGAGGGGTATCCGGGCAAGCGCTATTACGGTGGCTGCGAGTTTGTCGATATCGCCGAGAACCTGGCCATCGAGCGCGCCTGCAAACTGTTCGGCGCCGATTACGCCAACGTTCAGCCGCACAGCGGTTCCCAGGCCAACGCCGCAGTCTACCTGGCGCTCTGCAAGCCCGGTGACACGATCATGGGCATGAGCCTGGATCACGGCGGGCATCTGACTCACGGCGCCAAGGTCAATTTCTCGGGCAAGATCTTCAACGCCGTCCAGTACGGCATCGATCCAGCCACCGGCGAAGTCGATTACGACGTCATCGAGGCATTGGCCCGGGAGCACAAGCCGAAGCTGATCGTGGCCGGTTTCTCGGCGTATTCGCGGGTCATGGACTGGGCCCGCTTCCGGCAGATCGCGGATGCCGTCGGCGCCTGGTTGCTGGTGGACATGGCACACGTGTCCGGGCTGGTTGCCGGTGGCGTCTACCCCAGTCCGATCCCGCATGCCGACGTTTGCACGACCACCACGCACAAGGGCCTGCGCGGGCCTCGGGGTGGACTCATCCTCGCCCGGGAGAATCCGGAGATCACGAAGAAGTTCAATTCGCTGATCTTCCCGGGCACCCAGGGCGGGCCGTTGATGCACGTGATCGCGGCCAAGGCGGTGGCCTTCAAGGAAGCGCTGGACGGTGATTTCCGCGCCTATCAGCAGCAGGTCATCGATAACGCCCGGGCGATGGCGGCTGCGGTGCAGAGCCGCGGTTACAAGATCGTCTCCGGCGGCACCGACAATCACCTGTTCCTGATCGATCTGATCGACAAGGGACTGACCGGCAAGGCGGCCGATGCGGCGCTGGGCCTGGCCAACATTACCGTCAACAAGAACGCCGTGCCGAATGACCCGCAGTCTCCGTTCGTCACGTCGGGCCTGCGGATCGGTACGCCGGCGGTCACGACCCGAGGCTTTCTTGAGGCAGAATGCGAACAGGTCGGGCATCTGATCTGTGACGTGCTGGACGCGATGAATGACGACGGTGTCGACGAATCGGTACTCGAGACCGTGCGCGGCAAGGTCCATGAAATTTGTGCTCGGCTGCCGGTGTATCAGGCCCATTCGGGACGATAGGCACGATCCGGTGACCGCTGCTGGTTGCCGTTGGCAGGAGAGAGTTGAATGCGTTGCCCCTTCTGTCAGGCGCACGACACCCGCGTGATCGATTCGCGGCTCGCGCGGGACGGTGACCAGGTCCGGCGTCGGCGGGAATGCGGGCGCTGCGCGGAACGCTTCACCACCTTCGAATCGGCCGAGCTGGTGATGCCGCGACTGGTCAAGCAGGACGGCACCCGTGAGCCGTTTGACGAGGCCAAGCTGCGAACCGGCATGCTGCGGGCGCTGGAAAAACGTCCGGTGGATACCGACCGGATCGAGGCGGCCCTGCATCGCATCGTCAAGGCATTGCGGGCCAGCGGCGAACGGGAGCTGCCGACCCGGCATATCGGCGAGCTGGTCATGGGCGAGTTACGGGAACTGGATCAGGTGGCCTATGTCCGGTTCGCCTCGGTCTACCGCAGTTTTCAGGACGTCAGCGCCTTCCGCGAGGTGATCGAGGGCCTGGAACGCCAGGCGCAGACCGATGCAGATGATCAGGAGCGCTAGGGAAGCGC
>PXAT01000048.1 GCA_003565775.1 Ectothiorhodospiraceae bacterium
AGTATTCGCACGCCCGCGTTGGAGTCCACATTATTTCCCGAGGCAAGGCGCGCTGCGCAGTGCCGCAGTCATTCTGCGGTCAAGCAGCGCAACGCCGCATTCGGGGAAAATGCGGCCCAAGTCGAAGACCGCGGCCGGTTTCGGCCCCTGGCGGCGTAGCGCTACCGGCCCGGTAGAATCACTACCGAACCGGCACCGCGCCTTGCCATATGACCAAAACTGGTCTCGGGCGCAGGCGCGGTAATGTGTCAGCGTTTCCTTAATGCACGCGTCCCGGGGGCGGAAAACCGGGTGGCGTTTCCTCCGCATCACTGTCCGTCAGAGCGTCCGATGCACCCACTTCGATCAGCTCATCCGGGGCGAGCCGCATCTGGCCGAGTACCAGGGTCAGTTCGACAATGGCGTCATCCGGAATCAGTTCCCGCGCCCCGGCATGATCCAGTGACCGGGCGAGTACACCGTCCGGACGTGACCCGACCAGTTCCATGATCACCGGTACGTCTTCGCCCTGAAGCAGAACCAGGACATCATCACCGGGGAAGATTGTCGCCAGCGGATCCAGCAGCAGCAGTTCGCTATGACGATAGCGCGGCTCGAACAGCGTGGTATCGAGGCGCAGCCCGATGACCGACGGCGTGACTGCCCGGGCGGCAGAATCGGCAAGTACCCAGCGTGGCAGGGTGCTGTCGGTCACGGCCTCCAGGCCGTCGTAGATCGGCAACTGCACGTGTTCTTCACCGAACAGCAGCCAGCTTGCCGTGACGTCGAGTGCCTGAGCGACCTCTACCAGCATCAGCGGGGACAGCTCGCCCTGAAGCATCCAGCGTTCGACGGTCTTTTCGGCAACACCTACCTCATCGGCCAGCCGCGGGATCCGGCGGGCTTCGTCAGGCTCCCAGTCGCTCAGCGCCTGCTGCAGGCGGGATGCGAGTTGTTGTTCGGTCAAGGATCACCAGCCTCTTGGGGTCACGGGAAAACCACGTCATGGGCGAAGTTTGCACGCGTTGCGGAAAATGTCACGAAACGCGATCCGGGAACAGGACAGATCCGAGAGTCGCAGGTTCGAATGCGGGTGCCCGGCGCATCAACTCGACGCTCCGGGCCCCTCGGGTTAGGCTTCCGGCCGGCGTAAATCGGTGCGTCCCGACACTTTCTGGAATTGTATGCTTCCTTCCATACTGCTCGGCACCGCCGAAATCCCCGGGACCAATGCCCGCCTGCGGCTCTATCAGCGCGGCGATGAGTTTTCGATAAAGATCCCGGGGCGCGGCGAATTGATGAACAGCCGGGTGCATGGTTCCGAGATTGCCCTCGCGGAACTGGCCTGCGCGCGGATCAGTGCCGTTGAGCGGCCCCGAATACTGATTGGCGGCCTGGGCATGGGATTCACCCTGGCGGCCGCGCTTGGTGCGCTGGGTCCTGGCGCAGAGCTGGTCGTGGCGGAACTGGTGCCGGAGGTCGTGGAGTGGAATCGCCAGGCCATGGGTGACCCCGCCGGCCAGCCGCTGAAGGATCCGCGCGTTTCGGTCTTTATCGGTGATGTCTGTGAGCCGTTACGCCAGGAACGCCAGGCCTATGATGCGATTCTGCTCGACGTGGACAACGGGCCCGAGGCACTGATTCGCCGGGAAAATGACTGGCTGTATACGGTGGCCGGACTGGAAACCGTTCGGCGTGCACTGCGCCCCGGGGGTGTCCTGGCCGTCTGGTCTGCGAGTGCCGATCAGTTGTTCACCAGCCGGCTGAAGCATGCGGGCTTTTCGATCGAGGAAGTCCCGATCCGGCCACATCATGGTCGCAAACGCACCCGTCACCACATCTGGCTTGCGAGCTGAGAGAAGAGAAGCTGCCGGCAGGGTGACATTGGCCGGTCGGGCCCGCTGCGCGGGTTCTATTCGGTTTCCGTAGACATGAAAAAGCCCCCGATCTTGAGGGCTTCGGCATGCTTGTATGGCGCGCCCGGCAGGATGACGTTGCCCTTTCGGGCCGCCCCGCCCGTTGGGCGTGCGTTGTCCCTGCGCTGGCGCTTCGGGACTCGAACCTGGCTTGGTTGATTGTCGCAGGTTCGAATCCGGCATCATCCAGACATGAAAAAGCCCCCGGTCTTGAGGGCTTCGGCATGCTTGTATGGCGCGCCCGGCAGGATTCGAACCTGCGACCCTCGGCTTCGGAGGCCGATACTCTATCCAGCTGAGCTACGGGCGCTTTGTGAACGGGCGCAAGGATAGCCTGAACGAAGGCTTTCGTCCATGGGGTATGGTGGCGGCATCGCTTTGCCGGACGGGGGTCGTGCGGCTATACTCCGGCGCTAATTTCCGTTTATTCGTCGATGACCTGTTGCCTCGATTGTCGTCGGCTTCCAGGTTGAGGGAGAAGGCCCGTGAGTGACTCGAGTAACGATTCCGCAGCTATCCGCAATTTCGTCATCGCCGGGTCTCTGCTGACGATTGGTACCCTGATCCTGCTATCGATTGCCCTGTTCATGGGCACGTTCGACACCTCCACTCGGGATGCGCGGGCGCAATTCGAGCGCGAGCAGCTGGAAGCGCGTCTGGAGCGGGTCGGGGCGGTGCGGGTCGACGAGGGCGCGGCGGAGGTCTCCCTGGAAGCCGAAGATGATGCCGATGCGGCGGCGGCAGCCATGGAAGACAGTGACGAGGTCGACGATGCGGACGTCGCGGCGGATGAGGATGACGACGACGTGCAGCGGGCCGGTGCCGATGTGTATGCCTCGGTGTGCATGGCCTGTCATGCCGCCGGCGTGATGAATGCATTGAAGCTTGATGATGAGGACGGCTGGGCCGACCTCAAGGACGAGCGAGGTGGCCTGGACGAGCTTGTGAGCAATGCCATCAACGGGATCGGCGGCATGCCGGCGCGCGGCGGTGACAGCAGCTTGAGCGACGACGAAGTGCGTGCCGCTGTGGTCTACATGCTGGAAGAGGCCGGTCTCGAGGTCGACGACTGAACCTGGAACCGCAATCGTCTTTCGAGAAACCGGCCTCGCGCCGGTTTTTTGTTGTCCCGACGCCATTCGCGCCAGGATGTTGCGCCGCAACGGTGCAGGCCTGCTTCGAATCGCCCTCGTCTGGTGCGTTGTTTTCTTGCAATGACGTGGAAACAACAACGCCGTTTTCCATAAAGCATTGAAGTAAAAATAGAAGATTTCTTTGGCATGGCATCTGCAAAACGATGGCTAGACAGTCGTTGTGTAACAACAACGGCCGCGTCTTTCCAACGCTTTCAGTGATGACAGAGGAAATCTTGATGAAAAAGACCATGACTGCTCTTGCCGCCGCCGGTCTGCTGGCCGCCGCCGCACCGTCCACCGTGGCCGCCAATGAAATCGGTGGAGGTTTGAGCTGGAGCGGAAACCTGACCCTCACATCAGATTACGTTTTCCGGGGTTTTTCCGAATCGCGGGGTGGTCCGGCCGTACAGGGCGAATTCGCGATCGAGCACGAAACCGGCTTCTATGTGGGTAGCTGGAATTCCAGCTTCGCCTCCGGCGATGACGGTAACGGTCTGGAAACGAGTGTCTACGGCGGTTTCGAGACGGAAATCGTGCCAGGCCTGTCGGTCGATCTGGGTATCTACCGTTACATTTTCCCGCGCACGGACGATAACGAAGACTTCAACGAGTTCTACATCGGCTTCGGCACGGAGATGATGGATTTCGAGGCGGCGTTCTACTACAGCTATGCGAATGACTACCTCAAATCCGACGAATCGGCACACATTTTCGAGCTGTTCTCCGCTTACAACGTTCCCGATTCCGACGTCTATCTGTTCGGTAACGTCGGTTACCTGAATTCCGACGCCTTCGAAGACGACGGCGACGACGAATACTGGTACTGGGAACTCGGCGTCGGCGTTGAACTTGCCGGTCTGGACTGGAGCGTCATGTATACCGATCAGGACCTCGAGAGCCGCCGTCGCTTTGCCTTCACGGTCAGTGCCGACTTCTGATCGCGCTTTGAAACCGTAATTTCCTCCTCCCTAACGGGTCGTTGGCATGGATGCCTGCGGCCCGTTCTTTTACATCGGCAGGCGGCGAAAGCTCAGCGCTTCAGACAGGGCCGTTGTCGTTACCCGCTCGTCTCCCGCCAGATCGGCGATGGTCCGCGCAACCCTCAGCAGGCGGTGATAGCCGCGAGCGGACAGCCGCATCTGCTCCAGTGCGCCACGGGCGAACTGACGCTCGTTCTCTCCAAGTGCGCAGGCATTGTCGAGGTCAGAGGCGCCGAGATCCGCGCATGGCCTTCCGGAAAACCGCATGCGCAGACGAAAGGCACGCTCCACACGTTCCGCGACCGGCGCACTGGCCTCACCGGCCTCGCGGCTCTGCAGTGTTTCAGCGGGCAGCCGGTTCACCTCCACCTGCAGGTCCACGCGATCCAGCAAGGGTCCGGACAGTCGGCTGCGGTAGCGCTGAATCTGATCGGGTGAACACCGGCAGGCCTCGACCTCGTCGCCGAAGTAGCCGCAGGGACAGGGGTTCATTGCCGCAATAAGCTGGAATCGTGCCGGGTAGACCACCTGTGCTGCCGCCCGAGAAATGGTGACTTCGCCGGTTTCCAGCGGCTCGCGGAGGATTTCCAGGGACTGACGGCCGAATTCCGGGAGTTCGTCGAGGAACAGTACGCCGTTGTGGGCCAACGAAATCTCTCCGGGCTTCGGCCGCTGGCCGCCGCCGGCCAGCGCGATATGAGACGAGGAGTGATGCGGTGCGCGGAACGGACGCCGGCCCCAGGATGCTGGCTGGAAGCCACCGCCGCCCAGGGAGTGCACGGCAGCGGTCTCCAGGCTCTCGGTCTCGCTCATGCCAGGCAGAATGCCGGACAGGCGGTGGGCGAGCATGCTTTTGCCGGTGCCGGGCGGCCCGGCAAACAGCAGGTTATGTCGCCCGGCAGCAGCGATCTCGAGGGCGCGGCGTGCTCGTGACTGGCCGCGCACGTCCACCAGATCCGCCATGGGTGTTGCCTTCCCTGCGCGCTCGGGGCGTGTGCTTGCTGCCAGGGGCTGATGACCGGTGAGGTGGGCACATATATCCAGCAGATGGTCCGCAGCGCGGCAGCGGTCCGGATGCACCAGTGCCGCCTCGTCGACGTCGGCCGAGGGCAGCATCAGGTCATGATCGGCCTTTCTTGCCTGTACCGCCGCCGGCAGCATGCCCGGCACATGCCGCAGCGCTCCGCCCAGACTGAGTTCGCCGGCCATTTCTAGGGCATCCAGATGATCGCCAGGTACCTGCCCCGAAGCTGCCAGGATGCCGATGGCAATGGGCAGGTCGAAGCGACCGCCATGCTTCGGCAGATCCGCGGGTGCCAGATTGACGGTAATGCGTCGGGCGGGAAATTCGAAGCCGCTGTTGATGATCGCGCTGCGCACACGATCGCGGCTTTCCTTTACCGCGGTCTCGGCAAGGCCGACGATGGAGAAGCTCGGCAGCCCGTTGGCAAGATGGGTTTCGATGGTGACCAGCGGCGCCTGAATACCAAGCTCCGCCCGGCCCAGGGTGACGGCCAGCGCCATGTTCTACCCTCCCTGGTAATCGCCTTCCCGGGCCATCCGTGGCCCGGCCGTGTGTTTTCCGATCCCGACGAGGCGCTCACCGGGCCGGAGATCGGTCAGTCTATTTTCTGATCGTTCCGATCAGTCTGGCCCGGGTTCGGCGATTCTTCCAGCGCCTGCACGCGGGCTTCCAGCGCTTCCAGTTGATCGCGTGTGCGCGACAGGACCTTGGCCTGCGCATCGAACTCCTCCCGCGTCACCAGATCCAGACGATTGAATGTGCTTTGCAGGGTGCCGCGGACGTTGCGCTCGACCTCCTGCTGCAATTCCTTCACGCCACTCGGCAGGCTCTCGCTGAAACGGCGGGCCAGGTCATCCAGGGTTTTCGGATCCAGCATGGTTGCTCCTCGGTTGATGGTGGCGCACCAGCACCGCGCGTCATGCGCCATTCTGGTGCGTTAAAGCGCCGGCTTGTGTTTCGAAATCTCTTCCTGAGTTCGATAAAACCATGTTTTTTATTGAAAAACAACAAGTGGCACAGGACGTGCTTTTGCTCTTGGCGAGTCGGTTCCCAAGCGTTGCTCGAAATACACATGGTGCTGTGGTGCACGAGTGACGGGAACCCGATCAAGCTGGTCGAGGTGGCGGTCCCCACGAGCAATTCTGCTACCTCAACCGACCTATCTCGGCCCTTCGGGGCCGGCGTATCAGGGAGATACAGGGGATGAAACTCATTACCGCCATTATCAAGCCGTTCAAGCTGGACGACGTGCGCGAATCGCTGTCCGAGATCGGTGTTCAGGGCATCACCGTGACCGAGGTGAAAGGGTTCGGCCGTCAGAAGGGTCATACCGAATTGTACCGTGGCGCGGAGTATGTCGTGGACTTCCTGCCCAAGGTCAAGATCGAGGTGGCGATTGCAGACGATCTGGTCGACGGCACCATCGACGCCATTACCAAAGCGGCCAACACAGGAAAGATTGGCGACGGCAAGATCTTCGTCTTCCCGCTGGAAAAGGCCATCCGCATCCGTACCGGGGAAACCGACAAGGATGCGCTTTAAGCGCCATTGGGCTCTGAGAGGACTTCACGATGAATGAAGCAACAATTGAAATTGCGTACGCGCTAGATACCTTCTATTTCCTGATGGCCGGCGCCCTGGTCATGTGGATGGCCGCCGGTTTCACGATGCTGGAATCCGGTCTGGTGCGTTCCCGGAACACGGTCGAAATTCTGACCAAGAACGTGGCCTTGTACTCCATCGCCTGCATCATGTATTTCCTGGTCGGTTACCAGATCATGTACGCCGGCAGTGACAGCGGTTTCATTCCGGGCTTCGCTTTCGGTCTGGACGCCGAGAATACCGTCGCTGACGTTCTGGCCAGTGATGGCGACATCTACTACTCCAACACCTCGGACTTCTTCTTCCAGGTGGTGTTTGCGGCAGCCACGATGTCCATCATCTCCGGTGCCGTGGCAGAACGCATGAAGCTCTTCAGCTTTCTCGCCTTTGCGGTGGTGATGACCGGCTTCATTTATCCGTTCCAGGGCTACTGGAGCTGGGGTGAAGGCTGGCTCGATGCGCTGGGCTATTCGGACTACGCGGGTTCTGCCATCGTGCACATGGCGGGTGCGGCCGCGGCTCTGGCCGGCGTGATTCTGCTGGGACCGCGCAAGGGCAAGTACGGCCCGAACGGTGAAGTGCGAGCCATCCCGGGTGCCAACCTGCCGCTGGCCACGCTGGGCATGTTCATCCTGTGGATGGGCTGGTTCGGCTTCAACGGTGGTTCCGAGCTGAAGGTTTCCGACATCGACTCGGCCAATGCCGTGGCTCTGGTGTTCGCCAACACCAACCTGGCCGCCGCCGGTGGCCTGGTTGCCGCGCTGCTGGTTTCCCGCGCCATGTTCGGCAAGAGTGACCTGACCATGCTGCTGAACGGTGCGCTGGCGGGCCTCGTGTCCATCACCGCCGGTCCGGACGTGGGTTCTTCGCTGCTGGCCATCATCATCGGTGCCGTGGGTGGCGTGATCGTGGTGTTCTCCATCACCGGTCTCGACAAGCTCAAGATCGACGATCCGGTCGGCGCCATCTCGGTGCATGGCACCTGCGGCATCTGGGGCGTTCTCGCGGTGCTGCTGTGGAACGGTGACGCGACCTTCGTCGGTCAGATCACCGGCATCGTCGCCATCTTCCTGTGGATGTTCGTGGTGAGCTTCATCTTCTGGGGCATCATCAAGGCCACCATCGGCCTGCGCTGCAGCGAGGAAGAAGAAGCCAACGGCATGGATATCAGCGAATGTGGCATGGAAGCCTATCCGGAATTCACCAAGCAGAGCTGATCCCCCCAGGATCTGCCAGGTGAGACCCCAAGGGGCGCCCCGTCGGCGCCCCTTTTTTTCGTCTGTCTGTCCCCTTCTGCCGCTATCGCGAGTGCGGTGACGGTACCCGATTGTTGTCACCCCGTTTTCGTCAGCCGCCCGGCTTCCCCTACAATGCAGATTCCCGCCAGTCAGCCAGGTAGCCATCCCACGTGTCCGATTCCGCGTCGCTTCGCCTGCAGGCCGTTGCCATCGGCGCGTTGCGGGACATCAATCTCGAGGTAAGGCCGGGGGAACTCGTCTGTCTTTCCGGGCCATCGGGTTCCGGCAAAAGCCGTCTGCTGCGGACGGTGGCTGACCTCGATGTCCATGATGGAGAGATTACGCTGGGCGATCTGCGACAGGGTCAGGTTGCCGGCCATGTCTGGCGTTCCGCGGTCATGCTGGTGCCGGCGGAAAGCCAGTGGTGGGCCGAGACCGTGGGCGAGCATTTCCCGGGGGACGCGATAATCGACCTGACACCGATCGGCTTCGATGCAGATGTCGTGGAGTGGTCGGTCAGTCGTCTGTCATCCGGCGAGAAACAGCGGTTGGCACTGGCCCGCGCTGTCGCGCGTGCGCCGCGTGCGCTGCTGCTGGACGAGCCGACTGCCAATCTCGATCCGGACAACATTCAGCGGATCGAGCGCTGGCTGCAGGGGATCATCCGTGAGCGGCGGCTGCCGGTGCTTTGGGTGGCGCACGATCAGGCGCAGATCAGGCGCGTTGCCGACCGGCACTTTCGCCTCCGCGGCGATACCCTGGAGCGGAGCTGATGGACGTCATCGAACTCAGCTGGTGGCAACTGGGGCTGGCCTCGCTGCTGGTGATCGCGCTGGCGGCCTGCACCCACTTCACCCGTCTCGGCCTGGGCCGGGACATTCTGATCGCGGCTGTCCGCACGGTGCTGCAGTTGGCACTGATAGGCCTGGTGCTGGAGGCGCTGTTCTCGGTCGGTTCGTTGCACTGGGTCGCGCTGATGGCCGTTGCCATGCTGCTGATTGCCGGTCGCGAGGTGATGGCCCGACAGAAACGCCGCCTGTCCGGCGGCTGGGCCTTCGGTATCGGCACCCTGTCCATGTTCGTGTCCTCGTTCACGGTAACGGTGCTGACACTGACCGTGATTATCGGCCCCGATCCCTGGTACACGCCGCAGTACGCGATTCCGCTGCTCGGCATGATGCTGGGTAACACCATGACCGGGGTGGCGCTGGGACTGGACCGCCTGACCGATGGTGTCTGGCGTCAGCGGCAACTGATCGAAAACCGCCTGATGCTGGGCGAGACCTGGAGTCAGGCGGTGGTGGATATCCGTCGCGACGCCATGCGCAGCGGCATGATTCCGATGATCAACGCGATGGCCACGGCCGGTGTGGTCAGCCTGCCCGGGATGATGACAGGGCAGATTCTCGCCGGCAGCCCGCCAGCGCTGGCCGTGAAGTACCAGATTCTGGTGATGTTCACGATCACGGTGGGCACCGGTTTCGGCACGGTGGCTGCGGTGGCTGCCGGCAGCCGTCGGCTGTTCGATGAGCGCGAACGTCTGCGCACCGACCGGTTGCATACTGCGTGAGTGGTCGCGTTTACCGGTCGCCCAGCAGCTTGCGGCAGAACGGCGGCACTGCAAGCGCCCCGCGATGAGTGTCTGCACTGTAATAGTGCGTCGCCAGGTCGGCCTGTCGTGCATCGGCTTCGCGGAACCGACGCAGGTCACCGCCCTTGCCGGCCAGCGTTGCCGACCACCAGCCGGTGGGGTAGCTCACCACCGGGAACTGGAGCGTCGCCAGTTGCGTGAAGCCCGCACCCCGCATGGCCTGATGCAGATCCTTCATCAGCGTGTCGACATGCAGAATCGGTGATTCACTCTGCTGCACCAGCAGACCGTCCGCCTTGAGCGCCCGATGCACGTCCCGCAGGAATCTCTCGCCGAACAGGCCTTCGGCGGGCCCCACCGGGTCCGTGCTGTCGACGATCACCACGTCCAGCGTTCCTTCAGCGCAGTCCTTCAGGTATTGCAGGCCGTCCTCGAAACGCAGTTCCGCTCGCGAATCATCGTTGGCGGTGCAGAGTTCCGGGAAGTACTGCTGCGCGGCCCGGGTGACGCCCTCGTCGATATCCACCTGCACGCAGCGCTCGACCCCGGGGTGCTTAAGCACCTCCTGCAACACGCCGCAATCGCCGCCGCCGATGATCAGCACCCGTTTCGGAGCCGGATGAGTGAACAACACCGGGTGAGACATCATCTCGTGATAGGTGAAGTTGTCGCGGCTGGTCAGCATCATGCAGCCATCGATCACCAGCAGATTGCCCCAGCGCTCGGTCTCGAAAACTTCAATCTTCTGGAACGGGGTCTGCTCCTCGTGCAGTTTGCGCCGGATCTTCAGCGAAAAAGCCGTTCCTTCGTCACCGAACGGTTCGGTAAACCACTGTGTGTCATCAAGTGCCATGCTCAGGTCTCCTGCTGCGGTCCGCGCGCGAGGGCGGGATTATCCCGAAAGCTGCCGGCCCCGACCAGTCGCCCCGCGCGGAGCGGGAATCCGATAGGCCCTGATCGATCCTCGTGCCGAGGTTCGAGGTTCCCTGACAGCGTGCTGTGTTCGTCGGACCTTGCGAGACCGGTGCTACCATGTGCGGCGGTCAACCGGGGGAAAGACAACGATGAGTGACTGGAGTATCGGCGAGGCACGGGACCTCTATAACGTGCGGCGATGGGGAGCCGGCTACTTCGACATCGACGAACAGGGGCGCGTGGTGGCGCGACCCGATCCGAACCGTCCGGAGGCGACCGTGGTGTTGTCCGATCTTGCGGCTCAGTTGCTCGACGAGGGGCTCTCGCTGCCGGTTCTCGTGCGTTTTACCGACGTCCTGCACGACCGCGTCGACACCCTGTGTCACGCCTTCGGCCAGGCCATCGAAAAGCACGAGTATCAGGGCCGTTACACGGCGGTCTATCCGATCAAGGTCAACCAGCAACGTCGGGTGGTCGAGGACATCATCCGCCATGGCGGCGAGCGTGTCGGGCTGGAAGCTGGCAGCAAACCGGAACTGATGGCCGTGCTGGCGATGGCGGCACCGGGTTCGCTGGTGGTCTGCAATGGCTACAAGGACCGGGGTTACATTCGGCTGGCCTTGCTGGCACAACGGCTCGGTCTGCGCGTGCATATCGTGCTGGAAAAGCGCTCGGAACTGGATCTGGTCATCCGGGAGGCCCGCGCGCTGGGCGTGCGGCCGCAACTCGGCATGCGCCTGCGGCTGGCCTCCATCGGCAGCGGGAAATGGCAGAACACCGGCGGCGAGAAATCCAAGTTCGGTCTGACCGCGGCCCAGGCCCTGTCGGTGGCCGATCGCCTGCGTGCAGAGGACTGGCTGGACACCATGGTCATGCTGCATTTCCATCTGGGATCTCAGATTCCCAACGTCCGGGACATCCGCCGCGGCATGCGCGAAGCGGCCCGCTACTACGCCGAATTCCATCGCCTGGGTGCGGCCATACGTTGTCTGGATGTCGGTGGTGGTCTGGGTGTGGATTACGAGGGCACCCGCTCGCGCAATTATTGTTCGATGAATTACAGCGTGGCGGAGTATGCCAACAACGTGGTGCATGCGGTCTGGGAGATGTGCGAGGAACAGAAGCTGCCGCATCCCGACCTCGTTTCCGAGTCCGGCCGCGCGCTGACCGCTCACCATGCGGTACTGATCAGTAATGTCATCGACCATGACAGCGGTTCGGACGGCATCGAGCCCGACGCACCGGCGGCGGATGCGCCGCAGATCCTGCATGATCTCTGGCAGTGCGCCAGCGGCGGGCATGCCGGCTCGGCGCTGGAGGTCTACCACGACGCCATGCACGGGCTGCAGGATGTCCAGGACATGTATGTTCATGGCGTCATCGACCTGACCCAGCGGGCTCTGGCCGAGCAGTACTATCGGGCTGCCTGCGAGCGTGTCCGGCCGCAGCTCAACCCGACCGCGCGCAATCATCGCGAGGTCATGGACGAGTTGAACGAGAAGCTGGCCGACAAGCTGTTCTGCAACCTGTCGATCTTTCAGTCCATGCCCGACGTCTGGGCCATTGATCAGGTGTTTCCGATCCTGCCGCTGGCGGGCCTTGATCAGAGGCCCGACAGCCGTGCCGTGCTGCAGGATCTGACCTGCGATTCCGACGGTTGCGTCCGGCATTACGTGGATGGCGAGGGTATCGAGAGCACCTTGCCGTTGCCGCCTTACCGCCCGGGTCAACCCTATCTGCTTGGCATTTTTCTGGTCGGTGCCTATCAGGAGATCCTCGGCGACATGCATAACCTTTTCGGCGATACCGATTCGGTGAATCTGGAGCTGTCGCCCGACGGGTACCATCTCAGCGAGCCGGCCCGCGGCGATACCGTCGCTTCGGTGCTGCGCTATGTGCATTTCGATCAGAACGAGCTGATGCATCAGTATCGGCAGCGGGTCGCTTCCGCCGATCTGGACGAGACCGAGCGTGCGGCCTTCCTCGCCGAGCTGGAGGCCGGTCTGGACGCCTATACCTATCTGGAAAGCTGAGCCGGACGGGTCCGATACGACATCCGACATGGAAACCAGGGGAAACCTCCGATGAAGACCGGAATCATCGGCCTCGGCGCCATGGGCGCCGGCATGGCCCGAAACCTCGCACGGCAGGGTTTGCTGGCGGCTGTCTGGAACAGGACTGCTGCGACTGCCGAGCAGCTGGCCACGCGTCTTGATGTGACCGTCGCGGCCGATCCGGCCTCGCTGGCATTACGCTGCGATGTGGTCGTCACCTGCGTCTCCCGGGATGCCGATGTGCTCGAGGTCATCCGCGCTCTCATCCCCGGTCTGCGCCCCGGAACCGTCGTGGTGGACTGTTCGACGATTGCGGTGGAGACGGCGCAGAGTGCCGCCGGCCTGGTCGCGGATGCCGGCGGCACGTTTCTGGACGCTCCGGTCTCGGGCGGCCGCGAGGGCGCCGAGGCCGGTCAGCTCGTGTTCATGGTCGGTGGTGATCACGAAGTCATCGACCGGCTGCAGCCCGTGTTCGATGCCATGGGCAAGCAGGTCACTGCCATGGGGCCGGTGGGCAGCGGCCAGGCGACCAAGGCGGTCAATCAGATCATGGCTGCCGGGATCAACCAGGCAGTCACCGAGGCGTTGGCTTTCGGTCAGGCAGCCGGTCTCGACATGGCCAAGGTCATCGAGGTGGTCGGCGGCGGCGCGGCCGGCAACTGGTTCCTGCAGAAACGCGGTGCGAGCATGGTGGACGGCGTGTTCGAACCGGGATTCAAGCTGGCGCTGCACCACAAGGATCTGTCCATCTGCAAGCAGATGCTGGCCGAGTTGGGGGTTGCGTTGCCGATTGTCGAAATGACCCTGAAGCATTACGAGCGACTGATTGAGGCCGGCTACGGCGAGGAAGATATTTCGGCGCTGTTCCGGGCGAAGCGGGAATTATTTACGCGGGGCAATATCAAGTCCCTCTGACGGCGGTCAGAGGGAGGAGTTAAAGGTTGCAGGTTCAACGTTCAAGGTTGCGGCCTATTGCGGCGCGTGGCCAAGACGATAGGCTGTTTTTGAACTTTGAACCCGCTCCCGCGCCTAGCCGCGCGAGCGCAACAAGATGCTGCTGACGTTCTCTTCTTCCAGCCTCGCCCGCACCCGGTCCGCGCGGCTGCGATCGGTGATCGGGCCGACCCGGACCCGATGCCATGTCTCGCCGCCCTCGATCTGCACGCTCTGAATCTCCGCGTCCACACCCATCAGCGCCAGGCGTGCCCGCAGGCGGTCGGCGTCTTCCTGGTTGCGGAAGGAGCCGGCCTGGATCAGGTATTCCACAACGTCGTCCGGCTCGGACTCGACCGTCCCGGGATCCGGCCGCGGCGTTTCCGGCGTGGCGGTCTCCGGGGCTTCAGGGATGGGCGGATCGTCGAGCGGCATCGGCGACTCTTCCTCCACCGGGCGACGTCGCAACTCCACGGGCTCGTCCGGCACCACCACTTCCGATTCCGACAGCAGCTTGTAGAACTCGAAGCGCGGCCGGTCATCGGCGTCACGACTGGTAGCGACATCCTCCGCCTCGGTCACGGATTCGCGGTCAGCGACTTCGTCGTCGGGGCCTGCGGTGTGATGGTTGTGTACCAGCCAGGCGATCAGCAAGCCCGGCATGAAACCGAGCAGCATGTAGAACCAGGCCGGTGCGCTGCCGCGGCTCCTGGAACGGCGGCGCGGCTGCGCGCCACGCCGGGGAGTCGATTTGCGCTTGGGTGCCGCCATTTACATCGCCTCGGGAGCGCTGACGCCGAGCACGTCCAGACCGTTGCGCAGGACCTGCCGCGCAGCAGTGATCAGGCAAAGGCGGGCATTGCGCAGGGCCTCGTCGTCGACCAGGAACTGATGTGCGTTGTAATAGGTGTGCAGGGCATTGGCCAGATCACGCAGGAAATGCGCGACCTGGTGGGGTTCCCGAGCACGGGCAGCATTGGCTATCAGCTCCGGATACTGACCGATGGCCGTGACCAGGGACTGCTCGTGGTCGTTGTCGAGTCGCATCAATTGCTGTCGACCCTGCTCTTCATCGTAGTGCAGCCCCTTTTCCTGCAGTTGCCGGAACACGCTGCAGATCCGCGCATGTGCGTACTGTATGTAGTAAACCGGATTATCTGCAGACTGGGACTTGGCCAGCTCCAGGTCAAAGTCGAGATGCTGTTCCGGCTTGCGCATGACATAGAAAAAGCGCGCGGCATCGGTTCCCACTTCATCGCGCAGTTCACGCAGCGTGACGAACTGGCCGGAGCGAGTGGACATCTGCATCCGCTCGCTGCCGCGATAGAGAATGGCGAACTGGACCAGCCGCACATCCAGCCGCTCGGGGTCGGCGCCGCAGGCGCTCAGGGCCGCTTTTACCCGCGGCACATAGCCGTGATGGTCGGCACCCCAGATATTGATGATCTGGTCGAAGCCGCGCGCCAGCTTGTTCAGATGATAGGCGATGTCCGAGGCGAAATAGGTGATTGCCCCGTTGTCCCGGCGCACGACGCGGTCCTTCTCGTCGCCGTAGTCGCTGGAGCGGAACCAGATGGCGCCGTCCTGCCGATACAGCTGTCCCGCGGCCTCCAGCCTCTCCAGCCCCTGATCCACGGCGCCGGACTCGGTCAGTGAGCGCTCCGAAAACCAGCTGTCGTAGTGCACACCAAAACCGGCCAGGTCGTCGCGGATGTCGTCGAGTACCGTGTTCAGGGCGCGGTCGAACACCCGGCGGTAGGCATCCTCGCCGAGCAGTTCACGGCAGCGCGTCACCAGCGCATCGATATGCCGTTCCTTGTCACCGCCCTGTTCCGCGTCGTCGGGCAGATCCGCGCCGACAGTTGCCGCCGGATGCCGCAGAGAGTCGCCTTCGCTGGTCACCAGAGCTTCGGCGATGGCCCGCACGTAGTCGCCCCGGTAACCGTTGTCCGGAAAACGTACAGCCTCGCCGAGCTTGTCCAGGTAACGCAGCCAGACGCTGGCGGCGAGGATGTCCATCTGACGGCCGGCATCATTGACGTAATACTCGCGCTGCACCTGATGGCCGGCGGCGGCGAGCAGGTTGCACAGGGCGCCGCCGAAGGCGGCCCCGCGGCCGTGGCCGACATGCAGCGGCCCGGTCGGGTTGGCGGAGACGAACTCGACCAGCAGATTCTGGCCGGCGGCGGTATCGCCACGCCCGTACTCCGCGCCGTGCTCAAGGGCATCACGCACCGGCTGAAAGGCGGCATCGGCGCTGAGAAAGAAGTTGATAAAGCCCGGCCCCGCGATCTCCACGCGCTCGACCGCGGTGCTGTCCGGCAGCGCGGCGACCAGTTCGTCGGCAATCTCGCGAGGCTTGCGGCGCGCCGGCTTTGCAAGCATCAGCGCCGTGTTCGCGGCGAAATCTCCGTGCGCCTTGTCCCTGGTGCGGTCCACCTGGATGTCGACCTGCGTCCCCGCAGGCAGCGCACCCTGTTCTGCAAGCCGGGCAACGGCAGTCCGCAGCAGGTCCTGAATAAGTTGTTTCATGAAGATGGCGGGATCGGTGACGAATGTGGACGGCTATTATCCGGTGTGACCCCGGGGATTCAAGCGCCATTGTCCGGCTGGAAAGCACACGGTGGCGTTCGATTGCCAGCCGGGTCGGGTTAGTGGCTTCGACGCCGAGCGGGCGGATGCCGGCTCCGGAACCGCGTAAACCCGTCCATGGGGCTTGGCGCTCGCGTCAGCGAGCGACATTCCTCCGCCGGCATCCGCCCGCTCGGCTTGGTGTGGATGGCGCATCCGGATGGCACGGCTTCGAGGCAGACCCGAATCCGGCACTGCAGTTCGTGCCGGGGTGAGGGATTTCCTCGGAGGGACGTCGGCCGCAGGGATGCGGCCGATGAGCCCCCAGGGATGGGTTCACGGCGGTCCCGGAGAGGGAATACCTTACCCTGGCCGGGCACCGCGCCTTGCCGGCTGACCGAGACCGGTCTTGGACGCAGGCGTGGGAACAGGCGCGAGCGTCGTTACAGCATTTCCTGCGGATCAACGTCCAGCGACCAGCGCACCTTGCGCGCCGTGGGCAGGCCGGGCAGGGCAGGACTCAGCCGTCCGAGAAACCGCTGCAATGCCAACCGATCCGGTGACTGCAGCAGTAACTGGGCGCGATAGCGGCCGGCACGGCGTTCCATCGGCGCCGGCACCGGACCGAGAAGGGCGACGGGCGATGGATTCAGGTTTTCGGCCAGTTGCCGCGCCTGTTCCAGAAACTGCCGCGGTCGATCCGCGGCCGGCGCTTCGGCCCGCAGTAGGGCGAGATGGCCGCAAGGTGGCAAGCCCACCTGTTCCCGCTCGCCGAGAGCGTCCTCCGCGAAAGCCCGGTAACCATCGCGCAACAGGCGGGTCAGCAGCGGGTTCTCCGGATGATGAGTCTGCAGGAAAACCTCGCCCGGACGGTTCGCCCGTCCCGCCCGTCCGGCGACCTGAACAATCAACTGGGCCATCCTTTCCGTGGCCCGGAAATCGGCACCGAACAGCCCCTGATCGCAGTCCAGGATGCCGACCAGGCTGACGTCCGGCAGATCGTGGCCCTTGGCCAGCATCTGCGTCCCGATCAGGATCCGGGAGCGGCCGCTGTGTGCGTCTTCCAGCAAGGATTCCATGGCCCCGCGGCGGCGGGTCGTGTCACGGTCGATGCGACTCGTCGTCTGGTCGGGAAACAGCGCGTTGAGAGAGGATTCCAGGCGTTCGGTACCCTGGCCCACGGTGTGCAGCGAAGTGCTGCCACAATCGCCGCATCGGGTATCGGCGGGTCGTTCGTAGCCGCAGTGATGGCAGCGCATGCGCCCGGCTGCGCGGTGGTAGGTCAGACGGGCGTCGCAACGAGCGCATTCGGCCACTGCGCCGCAATCGCGGCACAGCAGAACCGGTGCGAAGCCGCGACGGTTGAGAAACAGCAGCGCCTGGCCATCGGCCTCCAGATGGCGCCTCATCTGACGGATCAGTTCCGGCGAAAGGCCGGCATCGAGCGGCTGTCCGCGCAAGTCGAGCAGGTGGACGGTCGGTGGTTGCGCAACCCCGGCGCGACGGTTCAGCTGGAGCGTCCGATAGCGTCCCTGCCGTGCGTTGTGCAGGCTTTCCAGTGACGGCGTCGCCGAACCCAGGATCAGCGGGATGCCGTGCTGGCGGGCGCGCACCGCGGCCAGATCGCGCGCATGGTAGCGGAAGCCGTCCTGCTGCTTGTAGGAAAGGTCATGTTCCTCGTCGACCACGATCAGGCCGGGCCGCGCCAGCGGTGTAAACAACGCGGAGCGGGTGCCGATCACGACCGCGGCCTCACCGTCACGGGCCGCCAGCCAGGCGCGTGCGCGCTCGCCCTCCGAAAGACCGGAATGCATGACGGCCAGATTGGGACCGAGGCGCTCGCGGAAGCGCTGCAGCAATTGCGGCGTCAGGCCGATCTCCGGTACCAGAACCAGGGCCTGCAGGCCGCGATCGAGCACCGCCTGGAGCGCCGCCAGATAGACTTCGGTCTTGCCGCTGCCGGTGATGCCGTCGACCAGAAAAACCGTGGCCGTGCCGAGACCATCCCGGATTGCATCCACCGCGGCGGACTGGTCCGGATTCAGCTCCGGCGCTGTGGTCTTCCGGGCGTTCTCGCCGGCCGCCATGCCGAGCCCGAGCAGTTCCTTGTCCACCAGTTGGCGCAGGGCGCCGCGCCAGTCGCCGTCCAGATCCTGCAACTCGGCTGCGGTAGCGGTGCCACCAAGTGTCATGATGCGTCGCAGGACCGCGGCCTGACGTGGTGCCCGGCGCTCGAGACGCGCTGCTGTCGCCGCGTCCCAGTTGTCCGGAAGGTGCCAGGCATTGGTGGTCTTTGGCGCCGGCCACTGGCCGCGACGCAGGCCCGTGGGCAGACATCCGGCCAGTACATCGCCGATCGGATGGTGGTAATAACGCGCCGCCCATTGCGCCAGAGCCAGTGATTCCGCGTCCAGTAACGGGCTCGTGTCGAGGATCGCCTTTGCTGGGCGCAAACGATGTGCCGGGTGCTGACTGGCGCTGGCGATACCGGTAATGATGCCGATGTCCTGACGGGGGCCGAGCGGCACACGCACGCGGGCGCCAACGGTCGGTGCGGGGCCGTCATTGGTCGGTAACAGGTAATCCAGCGGCCCGGGGAACGGACCGGGGACGGCCACCTGCAGAATGGATGCTTCGGTTTCCACGCGGCAAGCCTAACCGATCGAGAGGACGGTGCGGGCTGTGGATAAGTCTGTGGATGAATTGTCGATGCCGTGCCCTGTGCCGCCCGGATGCGACGCAAGATCGGGTGCAAGTTTGGTCGACGGCAATAATCATTAGCCAATACAGTAACCTGCCGGGATTCCTGTCGGGCGGGTGCGCGCTGTCACCGATGCAGGCACTATCCGTGACAGAGGCCGGTCTGTGAATAAGATCACAATTCCGAAGAGACACCGTGGGGTGCGAGGTTATCAATGAGGGTGCAGGAACCGGCGACAGTCCATGACTGGTGGCAGTTGATGGTGGACCTGTACCAGCAGCCGGGTATCGCCGGCCACAGCCTGTATTGTCAGCAGCAGATGCAGCTTAGCGTCACCGCCATGCTGACCGTGATACTGCTGGGCGTTCATGGCCAGGGTGCGATTCGACCGACGCCGGCTGCTGCCCTGGCGGCGGAAACCGAAGCCTGGCAAGCCGATGTGCTGCGGCCGCTGCGGCGTGCCCGGGACGGAATCAAGCGGCATCTGAGCGGTGTGGGGTCATCGGATACGGCGCTGGTCGCCCTGCGGCAGGAAATTCTCGAGCAGGAACTGGCCGCCGAACGCCTCGAACAGCAGGTGGTGCTGCGCCATGTCGGCGCGTCCGGGGCGATGGTGCCGGCGTCCGATCCGCTGGCGGATGCCGCTTCCGGTCTGGCTCGTTACCTTCTGGCACGGGGCTGTTCGCCGGACCTGACCGCACGTCAGGCGCTTTGCATGCTGCTGAGCGCGGCCTTGCCGGATTACGACGGACTGCATCTGACTCGGGTGTTCGATCTTGCCCTGCGCATTGGCTGACGGCGGTCGCGGTCGGTCTGGCAGAGCAAAAAAAACGCCCGCCGGAAGAACTCCCGGCGGGCGTTCGGGGACGTCGAACGACGTCTACAGTTCCTTGACGGCCGCCACCATCTTGTTGGCCATCTGCGAACCGTCACCGAAGACCAGTCGCGTGTTTTCGGCGAAGAACAGGGCGTTCTCCACACCGGAGAAGCCGGTGCCGCGACCGCGCTTGATCACCAGCACATTCTCGGCCTCGTCGACGTTGAGGATCGGCATGCCATAGATCGGGCTGCTTTCATCGTTCTTGGCTGCCGGATTCACCACGTCGTTGGCACCAATGACGAGGACCACGTCGGTCAGTTTGAACTCCTCGTTGATCTCTTCCATGTCGTGGATGAGGTCATAGGGAACACCGGCCTCGGCCAGCAGCACGTTCATGTGCCCCGGCATGCGTCCGGCCACCGGATGGATCGCGAATTTCACCTCGACGTCGCGTTCCTGCAGCAACTGCACCAGTTCCCAGATCTTGTGCTGAGCCTGCGCCACCGCCATGCCGTAACCCGGCACGATGACCACGCGTTCGGCGTAGGCCATCATGTAGGCGGCATCCTCGGGGCCGACTTCCTTCATTTCGCCTTCCGGGCCTTCGGCGGCTGCACCGCCCTTGGTGCCGAAGCCGCTGAACAGCACATTGCTGATCGGCCGGTTCATGGCCTTCGCCATGAGATGGGTGAGCAGCATGCCGGCGGCACCGACCACGGTGCCGGCGATGATCAGTGCCGGATTGGCCAGCACGTAACCCTTGAAGCCCACGGCGAGGCCGGTCAGGGCGTTGAACAGCGAGATCACCACGGGCATGTCGGCGCCGCCGATCGGCACCGTCATGCACACGCCGAACACCAGCGCCAGCAGGAAGAACAGGGCGATCGGGAAGACACCACCGGTAAACAGCACCCAGATGCCGGTCAGGACGAGGGCCGCGAACAGCACGATGTTGACGATCTGCTGGGCTGGCACCAGTGAGTTGCGACTGAGGCGTCCGTCCAGCTTGGCCCAGGCGACCAGCGAACCGGAAAAGGCCACGGTGCCGATCAGACCACCCAGCACTGCCAGCACGGCGACGTCAGCGCCCAACTGCTGGTGCACCGACTGCAGGCCGCTTTCCACCAGGTCGCGTTGCGCGACCAGCAGATAGACCGCGGCGATGGCGCCGGCAGAACCGCCGCCCATGCCGTTGTACAGCGCCACCATCTGCGGCATGTCGGTCATCGCGACCTTCTTGCCGGAACTCCAGGCGATGCCGCCGCCAATGGCAAGGGCGATGATGATCAGCACATAGTTGCTGAACCCGGTGATGCCCGGATAGAAGAAGGTGACCACTGTGGCCACGATCATGCCGACACCGGCCCAGAGTACGCCGGTGCGCGCCGTTTTCGGCGAGCTCATGCCCTTGAGGCCGACGATGAAAAGGACGGCGGCGACGAAATAACTCAGTTGAATGATTGTCTGCATGCCCGGCCTCCCTTATTTTGCGTCCGGCTTGCTGCTCTTGAACATCTCGAGCATGCGTTCCGTGACCACGTATCCGCCCACCGCATTGCCGGCGCCGAGCAGGACGGCGATGAAGCCGATCAGCTGTTCCAGCGGCGTGTCCGCATGACCCAGCGCGATCATCGCACCGATCACCACGATGCCGTGGATGAAGTTGGAGCCGGACATCAGCGGGGTATGCAGAATGACCGGAACGCGGGAGATCACTTCATAGCCCGCCACGGCGGCGAGCATGAAGATATAGAGCGCCGTGAATCCCTCGATCATTTCTTGTCTCCTTCCAGGCGTTCACGCGTGGGGCCGTGCTTGATGTTACCGTCATGGGTCAGACAGCTGTCGGCCTGGACCTGATCGTCCCAGTCCAGTGCCAGCTCGCCGTCCTTCACGATCAGCGTCAGCAGGTTGTAGAGATTGCGGGCATACATTTCGCTGGCGTGCTGACACAGCGCACTGGGCACGTTCTTCGGTCCGTGAATGATCACGCCATTGTGATCCACGTCCTTGCCCGCCTTGGTCAGCTCGCAATTGCCGCCGGTCTCGGCAGCCAGATCGACAATCACCGCCCCGCGCTTCATGCGCTCGACGGTGGCCTGGTCGATGATCTTCGGTGCCTCGCGGCCGGGGATGGCGGCCGTGGTGATCACGGCATCGGCCTTGGCGATGTGATTCGCCAGTACCTCGGCCTGTTTCTTCTTCTCGTCCTCGGTCAGTTCACGGGCGTAACCGCCTTCACCCTCGGCCTTGACCCCGGTTTCGATGAACTTGCCGCCAAGGGACTGAATCTGTTCCTTGGTGGCGCTGCGAACGTCATAGGCCTCGACGATCGCGCCAAGGCGCTTGGCCGTGGCAATTGCCTGCAGGCCGGCAACGCCGGCCCCGATCACGACCACGCGGGACGGCTTGATGGTGCCGGCGGCGGTGGTCAGCATCGGGAACAGTCGCGGACTCAGGTTGGCTGCCAGCAGAACTGCCTTGTAACCGGAAATCGATGCCTGGGATGACAGCGCGTCGATGGCCTGAGCGCGGGAGATCCGCGGCACCAGTTCCATGGAAAAGGCAGTGATGCGGTTTTTGGTGAGTGCCTTGATCCGGGTGTCGCCCTCGTAGGGCGTGAGGAAACCCATCAGGACCGAGCCTTCCGGCAGCTTGCCGGCCTCCTCCACTGTCGGCGGTCGCACCTTCAAGGTCACATCCGCTTTCTTGTAGAGCTGATCGGCGGTCTTGGCGATTTTGACGCCCTCGTAATCTGCGTCCTCGAAGCCGCTCTCGACGCCGGCGCCCTGCTCCAGCACCAGTTGCACACCCAGCTTTTCGTATTGCTTCACCAGGCTGGGCACGAGCGCCACCCGACGCTCTCCCTGCAGTGTTTCCTTCGGTATGGCGACTGTGATCGGCATCGGCACCCCTCCGCGTTGTTGTTGGCGCGTTTTGCCCAGTGTAGGGCGGTGGCAGGCGAATGTCGTCCCGCGATGACGGAGGGCCCGTCAGGCGGGCCTCGGTCCGCAGCATGCTGCGCCGCGTCAAGGCACTTAGGTTAAAAGACGTGGTCCGACTTTGAAAGCCGGCTTCGCCGGCGGTCCCGGAGATCGTGCATGCACCTTGCCGGCCGGGCCTGGTCATCATCTTGAAACGATTGCCTTTTATACCTGGTTCTGGAATAACTTGTGCAGGACTGGGGTTTAAGGAAACGCTGAAGTATTCCCGCGTCTGCGCCCGAGACCGGTTCTGGTCATCTGGCAAGGCGCGGTGCCGGTCCGGTAGTGGTTATACCGGGCCGGTGGCGCAGCACAGCCAGGGGCCAGAACCGGCCGGGGTCTTCGACTTGGGCCGCATTTTCCCCGACTGCTGTGTTGCGCTGCTTGACCGCAGAATGACTGCGGCACTGCGCAGCGCGCCTTGCCTCGGAGAAAATGCGGACGCCAGCGCAGGCGCGCGAAAACTTCAGCGCTTCCTTGAGGAAACGCTGATCTGTTCCGGCGTCTGCGCCCGAGCCCGGTTTCGGTCACCCGGCTCGGGGTTACCTTGAGGAAGAGATCGCGAAAGGGAGAATCCTGCATCCGGGCCACGCCACGGTGGTCGGCGCAGACCAGGTGGGTGGTGAGACGGGAGGAACGAGCGTGATTCGTGCCAGTAACCAGATCCTGCGAACCGATATCTCCGGCATGCCGCTGGAGTGGATCAATTGTGAAGAGGCGGTTCGGCTCTATCATTTGGGCCAGGTGGTCTATACCTGCGGCAATGTGCTGTATCGCATGCGCGGCGGACACTCGGCACGGACCGGCTTGCGCAGCATCGTTGATCTCAATTCCATCATCGCCACCGAGGGCGCGATGCAAGCGCGGCTCAAGGGGCGCGTCGGGTATACCCCGCCACTCGACAACAAGGCGCTGTTCCGCCGCGACGATCATCTGTGTCTCTACTGTGGTGAGCGGTTCGGCAACAGCCAGCTCTCCCGCGACCACGTCACTCCGATCAGCCAGCATGGTCAGGACATCTGGAACAACGTCGTGACCTCCTGCAAGCGTTGCAACAACGAGAAGGCGGGGCGCACCCCCGAACAGGCCGGCATGGCGCTGCTTGCGGTCCCGTTCACGCCGACGCATGCCGAGTATGTTTATCTCAAGGGACGGCGCATTCTCGCTGATCAGATGGAGTTCCTGCGTGCGCACTTTCCGCGCCGCAGTCGACTGCGTGATCGCCTGTCGGCGTTCGCGGTTGACGACGACTGAATGCGCGCGGCAGGCGCTTGACCGTGCACCATCGCCGAGCGTATTTTCATAAATATGACTATGTCCGTGTTTCTGAACGAGGTTCTGCGACTGCTGCACCCGGCTTCCTGAGGGAGGTCGGGCTGTTCGCGTTCCAACCCGTTAATTTCGTTAAACACGGATTCTCCCGATGACTGATTCCGCCCCGGTACCGAGTCTGCCACCCGTGCCCATTGGCGCGACGGGCTTCGCGACGGTGCTTACTGCCCGTTTCGGCGATGCGTGCCGGATGTGGGCAAAGGCGATCGACGGCGTCGGGAAAGCGGATCACAGAGGATAGTTGCCATGTTGAAACAGCCGCAGCAGAAGTATCGGGCGTTCCCGCCTGTTGATCTGCCGGATCGGCGCTGGCCCGGGCGGGCCATCGAGGCGCCGCCGATCTGGTGTTCGGTCGATCTGCGGGACGGCAATCAGGCGCTGATCGAGCCGATGACCGGCGAGCGCAAGCGGCGCATGTTCCGTGCCCTGGTTGAAATGGGCTTCAAGGAGATCGAGGTCGGTTTCCCGGCAGCGTCGCAGACCGACTTCGACTTCTGCCGCGAGCTGATCGAGCAGGACATGATTCCGGAGGGCGTCAGCATTCAGGTGCTGACCCAGGCGCGGCCGGAACTGATCCGGCGGACCTTCGAGGCGGTGCGCGGCGCGCCGTCGGCGATCATGCACCTCTACAATTCGACGTCCACGGTGCAGCGTCGTGTCGTGTTCCGCATGGACAAGCCCGGCATTGTCGACATTGCCGTACGCGGCGCCGAACTGGTGCGCGACTTGGCGCAGCGGCAGAGCGATACCCGCTGGACCTTCGAGTATTCGCCGGAGAGCTTCACCGGCACCGAGCTGGATTTCGCGGTTGAGATTGTCGACGCCGTCAATGCGGTGTGGGAACCCACCGCAGAGCGGCGCTCGATCATCAACCTCCCCGCCACCGTTGAGATGGCGACGCCCAACGTCTATGCCGATCAGATCGAGTGGTTCGGTCGCCACGTGGCACGCCGTGACGGAATCATCCTCTCGGTCCATCCGCACAACGATCGCGGCACCGCGGTGGCCGCCGCCGAGCTTGCCCTGCTGGCCGGTGCGGATCGTGTCGAAGGCACGCTGTTCGGAAATGGCGAGCGCACCGGCAATGTGGATATCGTCACGATGGCGATGAATCTCTACACCCAGGGCGTGAATCCGGGGCTCGACTGCTCGGATATCAGCAAGGTGGTGCAGTTGGCCGAGTACTGCAATCAGCTGCCGGTGCATCCGCGTCATCCCTATGCCGGCGAACTCGTGTTCACGGCGTTTTCCGGATCGCATCAGGACGCGATCAAGAAGGGCTTTGCGGCACAGGCCGCGGATGGCATCTGGGAGGTGCCCTATCTGCCCATCGACCCGAAGGATGTCGGTCGCGATTACGAGGCGGTGATCCGGATCAACAGTCAGTCCGGCAAGGGCGGCATCTCGTATCTTATGGAGCGTGATTACGGCATGGTCATGCCGCGCCGCCTGCAGATCGAATTCAGCCAGGTGGTGCAGAAGGTGACCGATCAGACCGGGCGTGAACTGACCGCCGCCGAGATCTGGGACGCTTTCCGCGCCGAGTACATCGATGTCACGAAACCGCTGGCCCTGGTGAATTACCGGGAGGGATCGGATGCCGATGGCAGCGACAGCCTGACCGCGACCCTGCGCGACGGTGAGGTCGAACACATGATTGCCGGCCAGGGCACCGGCCCGATCGATGCTTTCATGCAGGCGCTGCGCGCCCATACCGATTGCGAGTTGCACGTGACCGACTACAGCGAACATGCCGTCAATGCCGGTGACAGTGCCGACGCGGTGGCCTATGTCCAGGTGCGCGGCCCGGACGGCACCTCGCTGTACGGGGTCGGGCGCCATGCCAATATCGTTACCGCCTCGCTGCGCGCCGTGCTCAGCGCGGTCAATCGCCTGACCGGACGCAGCGTGCTGGATGACGCCGGTGATGCGGGCCTGCAGGCGGCCCGCGAGGAGCTGGCCTGACAATGACCGGACCGGCATCGACCCCGGGGTTTCTGGCCGATCTCGGTCTGTTGTTCCGGCCGGTGTATACCGCCGTGGACGCCGCCCGGCTTGCCCGAATCAGTGCGCGTCTCGTGATGTTGATGGCCGCGGTGGTCGCCGCACTGGCAGTGCTGGTCGGCAACACCGCCGGCCTGCTTGAGGCCACGCTGGTGGTCGCGCTCGCCTTTGCCGCCGGCTGGTTCGCCAGTCGCATCGCTGCCGTGCTTTTGACGCTTTTGATGGCGCTTGGCATCGCCACCGGCCTCGGCACCGGCGCCGCCCTAGCGGGTCTGCTGTTCCAGGTTGCCGTGTTCGGTGTCTGCCTGCGGCTGACCGAAGGGGTGTTCCGCCAACGGCGCATTGAGACCGCCTGACCACGTTATAGGTCTGCTCAAGGAGCCATTATCTGTTTCTAGGCGGCTCGCATTCGGGCTTCGATGCCGATCGGCCGGATGCCGGCTCCGGAACCGCCGTGAACCCATCCCTGGGGGCTTGACGATCGCGTCCCTGCGATCGACATTCCTCCGCCGGCATCCGCCCGCTCGGCTTGATGTCGGTGGCTCATCCGGGCAGCACGGCTTCGACCCCGGCCCGAGTTCGGCGCTGCGCCTTGCCAGATGGCCATAACCGGTCTCGGCGCAAACGTGCGAATTGATCAGGGTTTCCTTAAACTCCCGCCCATGCCGCCGCTGTTCCTGATCGATGCAAGCATCTACATCTTCCGCGCCTGGTTTTCGGTGGACGAAAGCCTGCGGGATGAAGCCGGTGACCCGGCGAATGCGGTGTACGGTTATGCCCGATTCCTGCTCGATTTCCTCGACGGTACGCGTCCGGCGCATGCGCTGGCGGCCTTCGACGAGAGCCTCACCACCTGCTTCCGCAACGACTTCTACCCGGCCTACAAGGCCAATCGGCCGGAGGCGCCCGCTGACCTCAAACGGCAGATCGCCTTGTGTCAGGCATTCACCCGGGCGCTCGGTGTGCACACGCTGAGCAGCGCCCGCTTCGAGGCGGATGATCTGATCGGCTCTGCGGCGCGTCGCTTTCGTCGTGACGGCTTCTGCATGCGTTTCCTGACTGCCGACAAGGATTACGCGCAGTTGCTGGAGCCGGGTGACCGACTCTGGGATGCCGGCGGTCGACGCAACCTGGACTGCGATGGCGTGCTCGAGAATCTTGGGGTGCGACCGGATCAGATCGCGGATTTCCTGGCCCTCGCCGGAGACAGCGTGGACAACATCCCGGGGGTGCCCGGTATCGGGCCGCGCACCGCCACCGTGCTGCTGCGCGAACTGGACTGTCTGGACGGCATCTACCGCCATCTCGAAGCGGTGCCGGGGTTGCCGTTGCGCGGTGCTGCGCGGACGGCGCGCCTGCTGGCCGAGCATCGGGATCAGGCTGAGCTGTCGCGGCGACTGGCCACGATTCATTGCGAGGTGCCGCTGGAATGCGACATCGGCGACATCAGCCTGTCGCCACCGGACAGTGAAGCGCTGCGGCAACTTGCGTTGCCGGCGGGTACACGGCGACGGGCGCTGGCCTGGATGGAGCGTCGTCGGCCGCGACAAGGGGAGTTGCGCGAGCATGTGGTCTGAGATCGAGGCGGCGATAGGCGATGCCCTGGGTGCCGAATTCCGGCCAGGGCGTCCGACACCGGTTTCCGGGGGCAGCATCAATGCCGCCTGGCGCCTGGAGGATGGCAATCGTGCGGTATTCGTCAAAACGAACCGGCGTGCCGCTCTGGCCATGTTCGAGGCCGAGGCGGAAGGCCTTGCCGAGCTGGGCAACGCCGACGCGGTGAGATACCCGGCGGCGTTGTGTACCGGCATTGCCGACGGACACAGCTTTATCGCGATGGACTGGATCACCCTGCGGGGGCGCGGCGACTGGGCGGCATTGGGCGAGGGTCTGGCGCAGCAGCACGCCAGGGCGGCCGATGCCCATGGCTGGCATCGGGACAACACCATCGGCTCGACGCTGCAGCCGAACGCGCGAGACAGTGACTGGGTCCGGTTCTTTGCCGACCAGCGCCTCGGGCACCAGCTGGATCTGGCGGAGCAGGCCGGCGGCCGCGCACTGCTGGACAGCGGTCGACGCTTGCAGCACGGGCTGGCTCCGCTGTTCGATGATTACGCGCCGACGCCGTCACTGTTGCATGGTGATCTGTGGTCGGGGAATGTCGCCTTCGACGATATCGGGTCGCCGGTGCTGTTCGACCCCGCAACCCACTACGGCGACCGCGAGAGCGATCTCGCCATGAGCGAACTGTTCGGCCGCTTTCCGGCGGACTTCTATGCCGCTTATGACAACGCCTGGCCGCTCCATCCCGATTACGCGATACGCCGCGACCTCTATCAGCTGTACCACGTGCTCAATCACGGCAATCTGTTCGGCGGTGGCTATTTCCGGCAGGCCGAGGGGATGATCGGGAAGCTGCTGGCGGAGATTCGATGAAATCGAATCGGTTCCAGGTTCAAAGAGGGGGGCTCCCTCCACCTGAAACCCTGAACTTTGAACCCACGCCTCCGGCGCGCTACCAGTCTTCCAGCTCGTCGAACAGATCGGCCTCCGGGGCTTCGCCCTCGAAAATGATGTTGTTGCGGTAGCGGCGGTAGGCCGAGCGGGTGAATGCGTATTCATCCAGGGCCGCTTCGCTCCTGAAGCGCGCGGCGGTATCCAGGCGGGCCCGGGTATTGATGGCTTCCAGTGCGTAGAAAGGCAGCACGATGGTCCAGCCGCCGAGGTAGGTGATCACGTTGGTTGCCGTGCTCACCGGAATGTCGTGCACGTCACGCGTATTGCTGGGGCCGAGAATCGGTACCTCGAGGTGCGCGCCCTCGGAGACGCCCCAGCCGGCCAGGGTCTTGCCGAAGTCTTCGCTGTTCCGCTCGAGTCCGACATGCCGTGCGACATCGAACAGGCCGAGCACCCCGACCGTGGAGTTGATCAGGAAGCGGCCGGTGTCACGGCCACTCTGGGTCCATTCACCCTGAAACACACCGTTGACGATGGTGCCGGGGTAGCGGGCGTTGTCGAAGAAGTTGGTCACCCCGTCGCGCACGAATTCCGGTGTGACCCGGACATAGCCTCGCGCCAGCGGGCTGGCGATAAACCGGTCCAGCCGCTGGTTGACGTTGTAGATACCACGGTTCATCGGCTCCAGCGGGTCGTAGACCTCGTCTTTCGGGGTCGGTGGTGTGCCGGCGCAGGCGCTGACCAGAAACAGCGCCGACACGATCAGCAGCAGGCGAATCCCCAGGGCGGTCGGACCGTATGCAGTCATGCATGACTCTCCTCGGCGCGTAACTGGCCGATTTCTTTTTCTTGGACGCTGGGCAGCCGACGACTGCCCAGGCGGAACGAACTTCGCAACAGGGTATCGCTGCCTGCCGAGAGGTTACATGTGGCGATGATCAGGCGCAGGCGCCGCCGCGAAATCTTGACCTGGTCGCCGGCGGTATAGCCCGGATTGTCGGCAATGTTGCGCAGGGTGCAGAGCGCCATGCCGATGGCCCAGCTGCAGAACCGGCGAATGCCCACCTGAGACGTCGGGATGCGCAGCGTATAGTCCCGCGCCAGTTGCAGATGTCGATATGCGACCGCCACCAGAAAGCGGATGCCCTCGCGGTAGCCGGGATGATCCTGCCAGTGATGTGTCCGTCTCAGGTCGGCGCCATGATCCTCGAAGACATCGCGTGGCAGCCAGCATATGCCGCGCTTCCGGTCATCCCAGACATCCTTGAGGATATTGGTCATCTGCAGACCCTGGCCGAAGGCCAGAGACAGCCGCCGCAGGTCGTCGCGCTGCCGGCCGATCCGTGGATCGGCATCGGCAAACAGGCGGGTCAGCATTTCGCCGACGCAACCGGCCACCACGTAACAGTAGTCGCGCAGGCATCCACTGTCCGGCAAGCCGTGGGGATTCTTGAGGCGCTCGAAATCGGCCATGCCGTTACACATCGTGGTCACGCAGTCGCGCAACGCCGCCTGCTGGTCCGGCGGCAACTCGCCGAATGCCCGCAGCACACCGGGTGTCTCGATGATGAGTTCCCGTTCCAGCGGATCGCGGACCAGGCCGGTGTTCAGCAGCGCGTCGGCAAAGCTGCCGGCCGCCGAGGCATCGTCCAGCGCCATCAGCAGACGCTGGTAATGGGCATCCTTGTCATCGACGGCCATCGTCGTGCTGTCTTCCACGGTGTCGGCGATCCGGCACAACAGGTAGGCGTTGCTGATCGCCGGGCGCAGTTCCAGCGGCAGTTGCGGGATGGTCAGCGCGAAGGTGCGGGAGACGCCGGGCAGCAGGCGATCCTGAAGTGCGAGCGATGCCGGCGTCATGTGCGTGTTTGCGTGTCGGCCGCGGGTTCGAATGCGTCCGAGAACAGGCGCTCCGGATCCAGGCCGTGGCGTTCGAAGTCACGACGGGCGACAGCGATCATCCCCGGCGGGCCGGCCATGTAGACATCAAAGCCGGACAGATCCGGGTAATCGGCCAGCAGCATGTTGTGGACCAGGCCGACACGTCCCTCCCAGAGGTCATCCTTCTCCGGCTCCGACAGGCAGGGGGTGTAATGGAAGTTGGGGTGTTCCAGTCGCCAGTGTGTCGGCAGCTGATGCAGGTACAGGTCGCGCCGCGTACGGGCGCCCCAGTAAAGATGCAGTCGGCGGTCCGTGCCGGTCGCGAAGGCATGTTCGAGAATGCCCTTGATCGGTGCGAAGCCGGTGCCGCCGGCGACAAACAGCGCCGGGCGTTCGCTGTCCTCACGCAGATAGAACTGGCCGAAGGGTCCTTCCAGCCGCAGCAATGCCTTTTCCTGCATGTCGCCGAAAACCTGGCCGCTGAAGGCGCCGTTCCCCACGTCCCGGACATGCAGTTCCAGCAAGGCATCGTCGTGCGGCGGGTTGGCCAGCGAATAGCTGCGCCGGCGACCATCACGCAACAGGATGTCCACGTACTGGCCGGCGAGAAACTGCAATCGGTCCTGGTCCGGCAGTTTCAGGGCCAGTCGCATGACGTCGTGATTGAGCGGTTCCATTTCCACCACGCGACAGGGCAGCTTGCGCGGCGCGATGTCCACGGTATCGCGTACTTCCCGCACCTCGATCACCAGATCGCCGGTCGGCTCTGCCAGGCAGAAAAGCGCCTGTCCGACCGCGTCTTCCTTTTCGTCCAGTGCCTCGGGCAGCTCATCGCCCGGGTAACGGATGCTGCCCTCGACCACCTTGCCCATGCAGGTGGTGCACGTGCCGCCGCGACAGCTGTAGGGGATGGCCAGGCCATGACGCAGCGAGGCTGCGAGCACGGACTCGCCGGGTTCGGCCGTGAACTCGTGGCCGCTCGGTTCAATACGGATGCGATAGCTCATATCGGCATTGTCGCTGATTTCCGCATCGGGTTTAAGGAAACACTGATTTATCCCCCGTCCGCGCCCGAGACCGGTTTCGGTCAGCTGGCAACGGCGCTCGGTTCTAGTGCCAATCTCACCGTGTGGTGCCCTGCCGGGGTAAGGCATTCCCTCTCCGGCATCCGGCATCCGGCCGATCGGTATCGAGGCCCGAAACGCGCGCGGCCGGGCTGGGTGTCGAAGTCCAATCTTGAGCTGCGTTTTCCGCGACTGCGCCGCTGCGCAGTGCGCTTTCAGTCGTTCAGCAATGCCATGCGCCAGAGGCGCTGACCATCCTCCCCCCGTTCGGTCCAGAAGACCTGCTGGCCATGGCTGGTCGCGGTCAGCAGTGGATGGCTTGCTGCCGCACCGGATCCTGCCAGCACGGATTCCCGCCACTGGTCGTCCACATGGCGGGCCAGATGGATTTCGCCTCCATCGTCCCAGGCGGCCAGGAGCTTATTGTCGTGGGTTCCGGTCAACGCCGGGTTGCCGGCGCCGCGATCGCCCAGCCGCCGCGGACCGGACCATGCGGCGCCGTCTTCCAGCGGCGTGTGCAGAGCGTAAATTCCTTCGTGGTCCTCGTGGCCGGTCCACACCACGGCATGCAGTTGCGGCATTCCCACCGACCGGACCGCCAGATCTCCTCCCACATGCGGGCAGGCATCCACCCGCCAGTCGAAACCGCCGACTGCGCCCCGCTTCTGCCAGGATCGGCCGCCATCGGAAGAAGCGCTCATCGCCATGTCTCGCGGGTCCAGCGCGCGATAAAGAAGTCGGACCTCATCGCCAGCCGTGATCAGGGTATTCCAGCAGCATTCACAGGTGGCTGCGTCCAGAGTATGTGTCGGCCCCCAGTTGTCAGACCCGTCCTGGCGGGCGTAGCGCAGACCCTGCCTGCCATCGCGCATGTCGAGCCAGGCCAGGTGGAAGCTGCCCTCCGAATCCGCATGCAGGGCGAAAAAGCCATGTGCGGGACTGTCTTCGATGGTGGCGGGGGCAGGCGCCGCCGCCCAGCTGCGACCGCCGTCGTCCGAGGCGGCCAGCACCATGGGTCCGCTGTCGGCAAAGCCGTCGCCCCGGGTCTGCCAGATGACGCGGATACGGTCATCGTGGACTGCAATGCGGATGTCGTTGCTGCGGTGTACCCGGTCGGGCGGTGCCTGCCCGGTATCGATGGCCACGGGACCACGCCAACTCCGGCCGCCGTCGCTGCTCTGACTGTGCATGGCGCGAACGCGGTCGTCCGACCGTTGCTCGACCCAGACCGCATGGACCACGTCATCGCGCGCGGTGACCCCCAGGCTGACGACGTCATGCGCGGTCGGTGCGCTGGTCTCGTGTTCCGCCTGAGAGACCGGCTCGCCGCCGCAGGCCGACAGCAGCAGCGCCGGCAGTAAGGCAAACACTCTTACCAGTCCCATTGCACACCTCCATAGACGGATCGCGGGCTACCGGGGTTGTAGACGCGACTGGACGCGTCCGCACGGGCGACGATGCCGGTGGTGGCGGCATGCCGTCGGTCGGTCAGGTTGCGACCGTCGAGGAACAGTCGCCAGCCCTTGCCGGAGTCGAAGCCCGCGCGCAGCCCGAACAGGACGTAGGCCGAAGCCGTCTCGGTATTGGCGAAATCGACGGGTGTGCGACTGCTGACGGCCAGCACTGGCCCGGCATGAAAACCATTGCCCGCTCGGTAGATGGCCTCCAGTTGACCGACATGCCGGGGCAGACCCGGGATGCGGTTGCCGCCCCAGAGCGGATCGCGGCGGAAGCGGAAGTCGTTCAGCGTGTAACTCAGTCCCAGTTCCAGCGCGTCATCCGGACGATTCAGTGCCCCCAGATCCTGACGCCAGCGACCGCCAAGTTCGATGCCCTGGTGGATGCTGCGGTCGGCGTTGCCGGTCAGGGTGTCGCCGGGGTTGGCCGGATCCTCGACCAGCAGGATCTCGTTGCGCAGCCAGGCACGGTAGACCACCACTTCCCACTCCAGGTCGGGTCTGTCGCCGCGCAGCCCGAGCTCGGCGGTATCGGCCCGTTGCTGCCTTACCAGTTCACCGTCCTCGCTGATCAGTTCGCCGTTAATCGGCGGTTCCAGACTGCGACTCAGGTTGCTGAACGCCTGCACCCCCGGCATTAGCTCGTGAATCAGGCCGATCCGCGGGCTCGCGCCGCGATAGATGCGTCGGCCTTCGGGCGCGTTGGCCGTCCGGACGTCCTCCTCGCGATCGGCCCAGCTGAGTTGCAGGCTGGTTACCAGGCGTGTTGCCGGGCCGATGGCAAGGCTGTTGTCGGCATACACTTCGACCGTCGCGGCGCTGTTGTTGCGGCGGGTCACGGCACCGGTAAAGCGGTTCTCCTGCGTGGCGCGTTCGCGTCCGGTCACCGCGAGACCGCCCCAGGTGAAGCGGGTGTCCATGCCCAGTAGCGAGCCATGCACCACGTGACGCAGGCTGAGACCGATGTCCTGCTGACTGCTGTCGATCTCCGCGAACGGCAACGGATGGTCCATGCGCAGATCCTGGACGAAGGTGCCGACTTGCAACTGATCCTCGGCGCGCAGGCGGATGCCGTGCTGGATCGCCAGTCGGGCAAGCGTCAGATCGCGGGCTGCGTCGACGTCGCGGAACGCCGGGTCGGCCTGGCGCGGATCGTCGCGGAACTCCTGCCGGGTCAGGGAGCCCGGCAGGTCGAGACGACTGTCCTGCAGGTCGAGATGGATACGGGTCTGGCGCCGCTCGTCATGCTGGATGCCGGTGTTGCCATAGAAGCGCAGGCTCTGCTGGGCGGACTGGCTGCGAAAACCGTCCTCGCGGCTCAGGCTGAGGGCGGCAACGCCATCCAGATCAGAGGCGCCATTCCAGGCGCCGCGGGCCTGAGCCCGGGCGTAGCCGAAGGAGCCGGCTTCGGCACGCAGCGTTCGTGGCGCCACGCTGTAGCCGGTGGGTGACGTCAGGTTGATCGCCCCGCCCAGGGTAGAGGCACCCCAACCGAGCGCATTGGCGCCCCGATAGACGCTGATGTGTTCGGCACTCAGCGGGTCGATGAGCTGGGTACGCGTGTTGCCGTCGGCTTCCGTCATGGGCAAGCCGTCACGCAACAGGCGGATGCCCCGGGTATTGAAGGTTCGCGAGATGCCCGAGCCGCGAATCGACAGGCGCAGTTCATCGGCGCCGAATCGGGAGCGTGCGAATACGCCGGGGGCGTCGTCCAGCACATCGGCCAGATTGGCGGCTCGGCCCCGGCGAATACGGGCTTCGTCGATCAGGGTGGTACCGCCCGGGATTCTGCGCAATTCGTCGGCCGCCTGCTCGGCGCTGGGCCGGGTGCTGACAGGCGCACGGTCGACCACATCGATCGGCGCCAGCGTCATGCGGGACGGGGTCTCGGCGGCCGCCAGGGCCGGGGTCGTCAGCCACGGCAGCACGGTCGCGGCCAACAAGGTTGGTTTCCAGCGCATGGTTTCCTTCCTGTCTGAAATACACGCACGCCGCCGGCTGCATCGGGCAGCGGCGGGAATGGTCGGGTGCGGAGATCACTGGCGCCAGAGCCGCGCCGCTCGGGGAGCGGTGCAGTGGCCATGGTCGTGATCAGAGCTCAGGCCAGGGGCGGGCCGTGTTTCAGAGGGCGCAGGAAGGGGGTTTCGGTGACGTCTACTGACAGATCGAATCCAATGGAAGGCCGGAGGTGTGCCGCTGCCAGGGCCGGCGGGACGCCAGGGGGAGGCGCGGCGTTCGCCTCGCTCAGCTTGCCGCAGGTGCAATCGCAGCAGATCGGCATTGGTGTGGCGTCATGCGAGGCATGATCGTGATGCGCATGGGAGGACGCATGGTCATGGGCTGCATGATCACCGCCATGCTCAGCCTGCTCATGGCCCGTAGCCGCGTCACACAGGCCGGGCAGGGCCATCATCAGCCGGTGCTCGGCATGCGCCAGCGGCTGCAGGACAAAGGCCAGCGCTGCCAGCAACAGACAGGTCAGAGACAAACGGCGGAGGCGGGCAAGACGCTTCATGGCAACCGATTATAGCGCTGCATCACAGCACGGTTTCAGGTTTGATTTTTTACCTTTTATAACAGATACTTGAGAACATCTAGCCTCTTCCCATCGCTCAGAGGGTTGGACTCCTACCGCGGGGCGCCGGGCGCATGGTGCTTCGCATCCTCTAAAGCCCGTACTCCTCCCACCGCCGATCCACCAGTTCCTTCGTTTCGTCGTTCATGACGATCGGCCGGCCCCATTCGCGGCTGGTTTCGCCGGGCCATTTGTTGGTGGCGTCGAAGCCGACCTTGGAGCCCAGCCCCGAGACCGGGGAGGCGAAGTCCAGATAGTCGATCGGAGTGTTCTCGATCATTACCGTGTCGCGGCTCGGGTCCATGCGCGTGGTCATGGCCCAGATCACGTCCTCCCAGGAACGGGTGTTGACGTCCTCGTCGACCACGATCACGAACTTGGTGTACATGAACTGGCGCAGGAACGACCAGACGCCGAGCATCACGCGCTTGGCGTGTCCGGGATACTGCTTGCGCATGCCGACCACGGCCATACGGTAGGAGCAGCCTTCCGGCGGCAGATAGAAATCGGTGATCTCCGGAAACTGCTTTTGCAGAATCGGCACGAACACCTCGTTCAGAGCCACGCCGAGGATTGCCGGCTCGTCCGGTGGCCGGCCGGTGTAGGTGCTGTGGTAGATCGGTTTCCGCCGTTGCGTGATGCGCTCGACGGTGAACACCGGGAAATGATCGACCTCGTTGTAGTAGCCGGTGTGATCGCCGAACGGGCCTTCCGGTGCCATGTCGTCCGGATAGATGTAACCCTCGAGCACAATCTCCGCGCTGGCCGGCACCTGCAGGGTCGAGCCTGCGCAGTTCACCAGTTCGGTCTTGTGCCCGCGGAGCAGGCCGGCGAAGGCGTATTCTGACAGGGCATCCGGCACCGGCGTGACCGCGCCGAGGATGGTCGCCGGATCGGCCCCCAGGGCCACTGCCACCGGGAATCGCTCGCCGGGATGGGCCTGCTGCCAGTCGCGGAAATCCAGCGCCCCGCCGCGATGCGCCAGCCAGCGCATGATCAGTCGGTTGCGACCGATCACCTGCTGCCGGTAGATGCCCAGATTCTGGCGTTCCTTGTGCGGTCCGCGGGTGACCACCAGGGCCCAGGTCACCAGCGGACCGGCATCGCCGGGCCAGCAGGTCTGCACCGGGATCCGGCCGAGGTCCACTTCGTCGCCTTCCAGCACCACCTCCTGGCAAGGCGCCTGACGCACCGTCTTCGGTGCCATATTGAGCACCTGCTTGAAGATCGGCAGCTGCTTCCAGGCGTCCTTCATGCCCCTGGGCGGGTCCGGCTCCTTGAGGAAGGCCAGCAGTTTGCCGACCTCGCGCAGCGCGGAAACAGAGGACTCGCCCATGCCCATGGCAACCCTCTCCGGCGTGCCGAACAGATTGCCGAGTACCGGCATGTCGTGGCCCTCGGCCTGTTCGAACAACAGAGCCGGACCGCCGCTGCGCAGGGTGCGATCACAGATCTCGGTCATTTCCAGGCGCGGATTGACCGGCACCCGGATGCGTTTGAGCTCGCCGCCTTCCTCCAGCATCGCCATGAATTCCCGCAGGTCGCGGTAGCTGACATCACCCATGGGCGACTCCCTGTTGCAGTGTGTAGGCGGCAAAAAACGGATCGTGAGTCCTTCGGCCCGCGTGATCATCGCATGAAGAGGCCGCGGGATAGAATACTAGACAGTATTGAGAATCATTCGCATTTAAGGTAAAACAAGTTGTTCCTCCCGTACCAAGCGAGCCCCGTCATGATCGCTGCAAGTCAGCCGCACAATCTGGTCTGGTGGATCATCGTTTTCGCCGTGCTGCTCGCATTCGCCCTGGATAATCCGATGCATTGGGATGAAGACACGACCGGCCGTCAGACGGTTCAGGCCGCCGATACGGCGATCGCGACTGCGGCCAGCCGACCGGCTATGTATCACGCCTCCTGGCCGGCCGATTGTCTACGGCCGCTGGCCTTGACGTCGCCCGCGGGACCGGCCGCGGTTCGCTGACCGCGCTGCTGTCCGTCACGGTCCCCGACTCATCGACGCGCCAGCATGCGAACGATCACGCAGGCGGCCAGAGCCCCGGCGAGATGCTTGAGGGTGTGACCGCTGATCGCACCATCGAGAACCCGGTAAATGGTGTGATCGTGGCGGTCGAGAATCAGCGCCAGGCCGTAGATCCCGACGGCTGCAAGGAAATAGCGGCCCTGCTGATAGCGCGACCGGAGCAGCAGCACCAGCGGTACGGCGAGCAGCAGCGGGATGCCCTGCACCAGCAGATAGGGGCGCAGGTCGCCCGCTCCGGCCCGTTCCGTGAGAATCCAGTAAAGCGTTGCCGCGACCGCGAGCACGATCAGCACCGGCAGGGCCGGCCGTCCCCAACGTGGACCCAGATGTTCGTTGACCAGCGCCGCGAACAGTGCCGCGAAGCTGATGGCCATCGGCAGCCGGTCCCAGAACAGGCTCTCGTTGTCCGGATCCAGGTGGTAATAGCCGCTGCCGAAGCCGATCCCGATGACCGCGAGGAAAAATGCGACATAGGGGCGGCTGTCCCGCTCGGACAGGAATCGGCGCCGGCGACGGCTAGTGGCCAGTTGCCGCAGCCCGACCGCGCCGACCAGCAGGAAGGCGAAGTTCGACAGGACGTTCAGGGCATGCGGCACGCCCAGCATCTGCCGCTGATCGGCGAAATCATGATAAGCGACCGGTTGTGCCAGCGGCTCGGTCAGCAGCAGCGTTGCGGTTGCCCCTGCTGCAGCGAGCATGAGCAGAGCGGGGGCGAGCCACCGCCGGTCGTTCAAGCCGTCGTCGGCCGGGCACCGAACTGCGCCACCACCGGGGCATGATCGGACGGCCGCTCCAGCCGGCGCGGGGCGACATCGATCCAGGCCGCCTCGCAGCGGTCCTTCATGGCGTCGCTGGCCAGTACCAGATCGATGCGCAGCCCGCGGTTACGGCGGAAGTTGTTCATTCGGTAATCCCACCAGGAGAAAGCCTTGTTCTCCTGCGGAAACAGCCGGAAGGTGTCGTGCAGACCGAGGGCCTGGAGCGCTTCGAGGGCTGCATGTTCCGGTTCACTGAAGAGAATCTTGCCGCGCCATTCCTCCGGGTCATGCACATCTGCGTCTGCCGGCGCGATGTTGAAATCACCGACGACCACGAGGTTTTCGTGCTGCCGGCTCTCCTCGGCCAGCCAGTCGCGCAATCGGGCCAGCCAGTTCAGCTTGTAGGCATATTTCTCGGAACCGACTTCGGAACCGTTCGGCACGTAAAGGTTGATGAACCGCAGATCGCCGATGGTCGCGCCGAGCACCCGTCGCTGAGGGTCGTCCAGCCCCGGAATGTCGGTCACCACGTCCCGCGGCGTCTCGCGCGAGAGCACGGCGACGCCGTTGTAGGTCGGCTGACCGCTGAACGCGACCTGATAGCCGGCGTCCAGCAGGGCCTGCTGCGGGAACTTGTCGTCGGTGAGTTTGGTTTCCTGCAGGCCGAGCACGTCAGGCTGTTCGGTCTGCAGCCAGTCGAGCACGTGCGGCAGCCGCACCTTCAGGGAATTCACGTTCCAGGAGGCGAGCTTCATTTCAGTGCGTCGCGGAGCTGCGCCGCCTGCCGCTGCAGCAGCTCGGGATCACCCTGGGTCTTGCCATGGGCGCTCCAGCTCTGGCCCGCCCAGCGCGGGATGACGTGCTGGTGGTAGTGGAACACCGTCTGGCCCGCAGCCTCGCCGTTGAACTGCAGAATGGTGATGCCATCCGGCGAAAACACCGTGCGGGCCGCCTTCGCCAGTCGCTGCACCATGAGGCTGCAGGCGCTCATCAGTTCGGGCGGCAGATCGAGCACGCTCTCGTAATGCCCGCGCGGGATCACCAGCGCGTGACCCTCGGAGGACGGGAACGCGTCCATGAATGCCACCAGGTGCTGATCTTCGTGGATGATTGCTGCCGGGATGTCACCGGCGACGATCTTGCAGAAAATGCAGTCGTCCTTGGTCGGGTAGTCGGCCATCAAAGGTCTCCTCTCAGGCAGCCAGTCCGTGGTGTCGCAGCAGCGCGTCAATCTGCGGCTCGCGGCCGCGGAATGCGACGTACAGTTTCATCAGGTCCTCGGAACCGCCCTTCTCCAGGATCGTCTCGAGGAACTCCCGGCCCGTCTGCTGGTTGAAAATGCCTTCCTCCTCGAACCGCGAGAACGCGTCCGCGGACAGGACCTCAGCCCATTTGTAGCTGTAATAGCCGGCCGCATAGCCGCCCGCGAATATATGGCCGAAGCTGTGCGGGAAGCGGTGCCAATGCGGAGGCTTCATCACCGAGACCTGGTCGCGCACGGCATCCAGCGTCTCGTAGATGCGCGCCCCCTTGTCCGGGTCGTAATCGGCGTGCAGACGGAAATCGAACAGTGAAAACTCCAACTGCCGGGTCATCTGCATGGCCGACTGGAAGTTTCTGGCTTCCTGCATGCGCTGTAACAGATCCGCCGGAATCGGTTCGCCGGTGTCGACGTGGACCGCGAACAGGTTCAGTGCTTCGCGCTCCCAGCACCAGTTTTCCATGAACTGACTGGGCAGCTCCACCGCGTCCCAGGGCACGCCGGCGATGCCGGAGACGGCGGCGCAATCGACCCGGGTCAGCATGTGATGCAGGCCGTGGCCGAACTCGTGGAACAGCGTTTCCACCTCGCCGTGGGTCAGCAATGAAGGCTTGCCGCCAATGCTGGGCGTGAAATTGCAGGTCAGGTAGGCCACCGGAATCTGGGTCGTGCCCTGACGGGCCCGACGCATGCGGCAGACGTCCATCCAGGCACCCCCGCGCTTCTTCGCCCGCGCATACAGGTCGGTGTAGAACTGACCGCGTACCGAACCGTCCCGGTCATGGATCTCGTAGAACTGAACGTCCTCGTGCCAGCGATCGACGGCTTCGGTGTTCTCGACAATGGACACGCCGTAAAGCCGTTCCACCACCTGGAACAGGCCGTCCATCACCCGGTCGGCCGAGAAGTAGGGGCGCAGGTCTTCCTGGGACAGCTGGTAGCGCGCCTGGCGCAGTTTCTCGGTGGCCCAGGTCGTGTCCCAGGGCTCCAGCGAGTCCAGTCCCAGCTCTTCGCGGGCGTACTTCCGCAGCGCGTCGAGTTCGGCGCCGGCCTGGGGTTTCGCCTTGTCCGCCAGATCCTCGAGGAAGCCGATCACCTGAGCGGTGGAGTCCGCCATCTTGGTCGCCAGCGACAACTCGGCATAGTTGCTGAAGCCGAGTAGCTGGGCCTTTTCGTGCCGCAACGCCAGGATCTCGTCCATGATCGCCGAGTTGTCCCATCGGCCGGCGTGCGGCCCCTGGTCGGAGGCGCGGGTGCCGAAGGCGGTATACATCTCCTCGCGCAGTCCGCGGTTGTCGCAATGTGCCAGCACGCCGAAGAAGCAGGGAAAATCCAGGGTCAGCAGATAGCCATTCTTGCCGTCCCGCTCCGCTGCCTGACGGGCCACCGCCAGCGTCGATTCCGGCAGGCCGACCAGTTCGGTCTCGTTGGCAACCAGCTTGTGCCAGGCGTTGGTCGCATCCATCACATTTTCTTCGAACTTCGCGGACAGGGCCGACAGGCGGCTGGCGATCTCGCGATATCGCTCCTTCTTGTCGGCTGGCAGATCGACGCCGGACAGGTGGAAGTCACGGATGGCATTGTCCACGGTGCGCTGCTGCGCCGCATTCAGCTGCGCGAAATCCTCCCGTGCGCGCACCTGTTTGCAGGCTTCCGCAAGGCGCGTGTTCTGGCCAAGCTCGGTGCTGTAGGCGGTGAGCTTGGGCAGGCAGGCGTTGTATGCGGCGCGCAGCTCGTCGTTGTTCATGACCGCGTTCAGGTGGCTGACCGGGGACCAGGCCTTGCTGATGCGATCCTCCATGTCCTCCAGCGGTTCGATCAGGTTGTCCCAGCTCGGCGATGTCGTTTCATCCAGCAGCGTTTCCAGCGCCTGGCGATTGTCGGCGATCAGGTGATCAATGGCCGGCTCCACGTGTTCCGGGCGGATTGCCGAGAAGGGCGGCAGGCCGTGCGTATCGAGGAGCGGATTGCTCATGTCGGAAAACTCCTGTTGCTTGCAGATCCGATGCGCTGCATCGGAGGTCGCGATGTTCTTGTCATGACCCGGTTGCCGGCATTCTCCGGCATAGCGGGCCGCTGGCGCCAGTCGGCACAGTCGGTCGGGAAACGCTGGTGCATCCGTCTCGCCTTGGAGTCTGTCCGCCGGCGTCGGTTCCGGTGATGCGGCTGGTGGCTTCCTGTCTGCCTGTGTCTACAATGGCGACGCACGTCCGGCGAGCCAAGCCCGACGCCGGTCCTGATTCGATGCAGTCAGCAGGAGGCCTTCGATGCTGCGGGAATTCGACGGCACTAAGCCGGTTCTGGAAGACGGTGCCTGGGTGGATCAGACCGCCCTCGTGCTGGGTGATGTGGTTTTGGGGGAAGACGCATCGGTCTGGCCGATGACGGTTCTGCGCGGTGACGTCAATTACATCCGTATCGGCGCCCGGACCAATATCCAGGATGGAACCATCGTGCATGTGGCGCATGCCGGGGGCATGCACCCCGAGGGTTTTCCGGCCGTCGTCGGGGACGATGTGACCGTCGGTCACAATGCGGTCATCCATGCCTGCACCATCGGGGATCGCTGCCTGATCGGCATGTCGGCGACCGTGATGGACGGTGCCGTGATCGAGGACGAGGTGATCGTCGGTGCCGGCGCCATGGTCCCGCCCGGCAAGCGCCTGCGCGCCGGCCATCTCTATCTGGGCAGTCCGGCCCGGGAAAAGCGGCCGCTGACCGATGAGGAAAGGGAGTTTCTGACCTACTCCGCGGCGCATTACGTCGAGCTGGCCCGCAAGCACGCCCGGTGATGCAGGTGCGGCGTCTCGGCGGTCGCTCCCTGGGAATGCTTTGACCCGGCGTGAACCGCGGCGCTGCTTTCGGGCCCCAGCCGAAGCCACGTCACCCGAAGCGAATGAGCCACCCCCATCAAGCCGAGCGGGCGGATGTCGGCGGAGGAATGTCGATCGCACGGACGCCAACGCAGGCGTGGGAATAGATCAGCGTTTCTGCAGGATCAGCATCGACAGCCAGCCCAGGGCGGCGAGCAGGAACAGCGCCTGGGCGATGCCGGAATAGACGCCGACCAGTCCGGTGAAACCGGCGATGGCCGCGATCACGGCCAGCAGGAAGAAAATCAGTTTCAGGCTGTACATGGTCGGTGTCTCATCCCCCGGAGAGCCGCAACCATACCGCGCCCATGCCCGTATTGCAGCGTTTGCCGTGGTGGTGCAGATGCCATCAGTGTGTCTTTACAGTCGCCACCGCAGCAGGGTCAGCAGGAACACCCCAAGGCCCAGCAGAATGCCGGCCAGCATCACCATCGGCAGGCGGATCGCGGGCGCCACCGGCTGATAGTGATAGACGGTGCCGGCGGCCGCCCACAGGCCGTGCTTGCTGATCGCCAGATGGGAGACGCTGCCGTCCAGACCGTGCGGGCCGGTATCGAGCATCTGCCAGCGTCCGCGGGTTTCCACCCAGTCGTCGCGCAGTACCAGTTCGACCCGCAACACGCCGTCATCACTGGCTGCCAGCAGAACCGGATGGTCACCGTCGGCAGCCGGGTCGATCAGCAGGTCGAGGATGCGCCGATCGGCAGCGTCACCGCCGTCCATCGCGCGCCAGTGGTCGCTGCCGGCTGCCTGCCAGAACAGGCCCTGATCGGTGCCGGCCAGGAGTACGCCATTGTCCGCCTCGGCCAGGGCGAAGACCTTGCTGTCTTCCGGCAACTCCCGGTTGTTGCTTGACCAGGCGGTGGCGTCTGCCGCCAGTGACCAGACGCCATCGCCGATCGTCCCCGCATGCAGGTCGCCGTTGCGCGTCTGCCAGATGCGGTAGATCTGGGTCTCGTCACCCAGCCGCTGACGCAGGCCGGTATCCTGCCAGTTGTCCTGCCCGTCGCGAGCGAGAACTCCCGGAGCACCACCCAGCAGCGTCCGATCGTCGTCGAAGGTCCTTACGTCGACAATCCGGCCTTCGATTTCGCCGACCCGACCGGTACGGTCGAAGAGGCCGTCCGGGGCCGCGATCAGGAGTTGTCCGTCGACCACTGCAAGTCGGGTTGCGGCACGCTCGCCCGGGATCGGATCCAGCGCTTGCCAGGTGCCATCGTGGCGCCAGAGCTGACCGTCGCGTGTGCCCATGATCAGGCGGCCCTCGGCGTCGACGGTCAGGGCCGTGGCATGGGCTTCCAGCGCCGGGTCCTCCGGCATCCATGCCGGCCGATGGGGCAGCAATGCCGCGATCAGGATCAGCAGCAGCGCACCCAGCATCAGCCCGGCGCCGAGGCCCGGCAGCAATGCCGTCCGCAGGTTATTGTCAGCGTCTGTCACGGTCAATGAGACCCATTGCACAGTTCCGGGAATTGTCGCTGGTGCAGCGCTCAGTGTGGCAGTAAAACGGTGCCGATAACGAGAGCCGCCGGATGGGTCAGGCGGTTGCGGAGTGGGCATGCGCTGGCACAAGAAGGGCTGTTCAGGATCTCGCGCCCGGCGTGCAGATCCCTCCTGCTTTGTCGCCTGGGCACTAGCCGTTATGTTGGCGCCTGCCGGCCAGGCCCTGGCCACCGCCGAACTCAGCCTGATAGACGACACGGTCAGCCTGTCACCACTGACGCTTCAGCGTGAGACCATCGGTGTGCGGATGCAAACGCATGCGCCCGGCAGCGAACGCTGGCGCAGTCGGATGCTCTGGTTGCAGGGTCGTGCCGCCGGCGATCCCGTTGGCACCAGCGGCAGTTTCGAGGGCGGTGCCTGGCAGCTTCGGCACGATCGCTATGGCTCCTACGCGGTCAACCTGGCGCAGCTGCGTCCCGAACTCATGCTGAGCAGGGATCTGCCCGAACAGCGCGTTGCCAGCATCACCGGCGATCGCCGTTTTGCCCCGGGTGCCCGCCAGGCCACGCTCGGCGCAGAGGTGGCGATACTGCGGCAGACGGACCACCTGAACGACGGGCGGGCGCAGAGTGGCGCGGGGTATGGCCTCGATCTGCGTGTCCGTGAGTTACGTCGGCCGTTGCACTATCGGCTGCGTGCAGAGCGATTCGATCGCCATTTCGAGCCAGTCACGGCGCGGCGGTTGGCAGGGCAGCGATTCGCCAATCGAGACCGCCTGCGGCTCGATACGCGCTACGGACCCGCCGCCGGGGCGCAGTTGCAGGGTGGCTATTCCTGGCAGCGCGAGTATCCCCTGCGCGGGCCGGTGACGGCTCACGCCTGGTATGCTGGTTTGCAACTCCCGGGAAATGCGCTGCCGCTGATACCTGTTCGGCAGGACTGGCGCTGGCGGCAGCAGCAGCGGCGCAATGTCTCGGGCACAGTGACGAGCCAGAGTCGTGAGTTGCGCTGGAGCGGGGCCTTGTCGCCCAGTCGGCTGCTTGCCGGATCCACCCGTCTGCAGCTTCGCTGGTTTACGCTGGACGATCAGGCCAGCGGCCGATTCAGCCGGCGCAGCCGGCATCTGCAACTGGACCACAGTCGCCAGTATCGGTTTGCCGGACTGCAACTCCAGGCGGGGCCGGGCCTTGATTACCGCTCGCAGCAGGGGTTCGATGCGATCGAGCGACTGGACCCGACATTCCGCGTTCATCTCGGCGGCCGTGCCCACCGACTCGCGGCGCGCCTCGGCACGCATACCATGGCCACGCATCCCTACGATGCAGTGATCAGCGCCTACGGCCTGCGCCTGAATTACCGGTACCGGCTGCACGCGCACATGCTGGGTCTGGCCTATGATCATGCTTTGCACGACCAGCGCCAGGACACGTCCACGGATCTCTGGCGTGCCGGTCTTTACTGGCGCTACGGGTTTCGCCTCGGTGGGGATCTGAACTCCTGAACCGACCTATGCGCCGGATGTCGACAGGGTGCAGCCCTGGCGCCATTCCACCAAACGGATATCCCACGCATGCAGGACGAGTTATCAGAGCAACGCCCGTCGATGTTGCCGCCGGTGGTCACCTGGTTGCTGGTCATCAACGGCTTGGTGTTTCTCGCCCAGGGCGTGGCGCATTCGGCGCTGCTGATGAACTTCGCGCTGTGGCCTCTGGGGTCCGGCGGCAGCGTGCTGACCCCGGACGGCATGCAGACCGTGCCCGGCTTTCAGGTATGGCAGTTGCTGACCTACGGCTTTCTGCATGGCGGCACGCTGCATCTGTTCCTGAACATGTTTGCGCTCTGGATGTTCGGCGTGCCCCTGGAGCACCGCTGGGGCTCGCGTCGCTTCCTGCAGTTTTTCCTGGTCTGCGTGGTCGGTGCCGGCATCATCCAGCTGATCGTTGCCAGCCAGGCCGGCGAGACCTACCCGACCGTGGGCGCCTCGGGCGGTGTGTTCGGCATCCTGCTCGGTTTCGGCATGCTGTTTCCGAACCAGCGCCTGATGCTGCTGTTCCCGCCGATCCCGATCAAGGCCAAGTATTTCGTGATCCTGTATGGCGCCTTCGAGCTGTGGGCCGGTATTACCGGCACGCTGGCCGGGATCGCCCACTTTGCCCACCTCGGCGGTATGCTGTTCGGCTTCCTGATGATCCAGTACTGGCGCCGCGGCTTCCCGTTTTCGGCTCTGGGGCGTTAAGGAGACGCTGAAGCATTTCCACGTCTGCGCCCGAGACCGGTTTTGGTCAGCTGGCAAGGCGCGGTGCCGATCCGGTAGTGGGGCTACCGGACCGGTAGCGCAACACCGCCAGGGGCCGAAACCGGCCGGGGCCTTCGGGTTGGGCCGCATTTTCCCCGACTGCGGCGTTGCGCTGCTTGACCGCAGAATGACTGCGGCGCCGCGCAAGGCGCCTTGCCCCGAGAAAAATGCGGACTCCAACGCAGGCGCGGAAATAGATCGGTGTTTCCCTCGGCTCGGCATCGAAGCCCCCGGCTTAAGCCGCGTTTCATGCTGCTATCCCTCGGCTACGCCATGATCACTCGATGGCAGCCTGCTCACGGTCCTGGCGCCGGCGTTCCATGCCTTCACGCAGTCGCCGCCAGCCGTTTTCCGACAGCGAATAGGCTGCCGGTATCACCACCAGCGTCAGCAGCATCGAGGACACCATGCCGCTGATGATCGCGACCGCCAGCGGGCCCTGGGTTTCGGCGCCGGCGCCGGCGCCCATGGCTGCCGGCAGCATGGCCAGGATGAGCGTCAGGGAGGTCATCAGGATCGGGCGCAGACGAATGGGGCAGGCGGCCTCCAGCGCCTCGTTGATGCCCAGCCCGCGTTTGTCACGGTACTGATTGGTCAGGTCCACCAGCAGGATGCCGTTCTTGGTGACCAGGCCGATCAACAGCACCAGGCCGATCATCGAGTAGATGTTGAGGGTGTGATTGAACAGCCACAGACCGACCACGCCGCCGACCATGGCCAGCGGCAAGGCGGCCAGGATGATCAGCGGTTGCATGAAGGAATTGAACTGGCTGCCCAGCACCATGTAGACCAGAATCGTGGCCACCACGAACACGAACATGATGGCCGCCGCGGTGCGCTCGAATTCTTCCGACTGGCCGACCAGGTTCAGCGAATAGCCCAGCGGCAGAATATCGGCGGCCTCGGCCTCGACATGTTCCACGGCCTCGGCCAGTGGAGCGGCCGGGTTGGAATAGAACTGGGCCGCGTATTCCAGATCGTAGCGTCCGATCACCGACGGCCCGAGATCCGTGTCGAACCGGGCCAGGTTGTCCAGCCGCACCATGTCGCCATCCGGCGTGCGCAGGAAGATGCGACGCAGGTCATCGGCACTGGTGAACATGTCGTCCCTGGCCTTCAGCCGTATGTCGTAGCGTTCGCCATCGCCGGGCTCGTCGTTGTAGCGCGCCACGTCGATACCTCCGGCCAGGACATTGGCCGCGCGGGCCACTTCGAACGTGCTGAGGCCGAGGCTGCGGGTGCGATCGCGATCCACGTTCAGAACCAGTTCCGGCTGATCCAGATTCAGGTCGAGATCCAGTGTCGCGATGCGGTCGCTGTCGCGCAGCCGGCGTTCCATTTCCTCCGCCAGGCGCGCCACTTCGTCCAGGTCCGGCCCCGCGATATTGAACTGCAGGGGTTCGCCCCGCTGGCCGCCGATCAGGGGGATGACCGAAGCGAAGGCCCGCGCTCCGGACATTTCGCCGAGGCGTTCCTGGACCTGGTTCATGATGTCGCGCTGATGCAGGCTGCGGTCCTCGCGCGGGTCCAGTCGCACGAAGGCGATGCCCTCGCTGACCTGGCCGTCATCGCCGAGACCGATGGCGGTGAAGAAGTTGCTGACGCCCTCCTGCTCATGCAACACATCCTCGACAAACTGCAGTTTCTCGTCGCTGTAGTCGATGCTCGAGCCGAGCGGTGTCTGCAGGACGATCAGGAACTGGCCTTCGTCCTCCTCCGGTGCGAATTCGCCGCCCAGATCGCCGAGCAGGCTGCCGACGCCGACGGTGATCAATGCGGTGACGCCGAGGGTGATCCAGCGAAACCGCAGGACGCCGCGAAGCAGCCAGCGATAACCGTTTTCCATGCCGCGGAACGCCGTCTCGAGGACGTTGTAGATGCGGCCGTGCTGTTTCGGCACCGCCAGGAAGCGCGAGCAGAGCATGGGCGTCAGGGTCAGAGCCACCAGGCTCGAGGCCAGCACGCCGAGGGCGACCACCACGGCAAAGGATTCGAAGAAACGGCCGATGATGCCGTCCATGAACAGCACCGGCAGGAAGATCGCGATCAGAGACAGCGTGGTGGCGATGATCGCGAAGAAGACCTCGTTGGAGCCGACAATGGCGCCTTCCACCGGGTCGGTGATGCCTTCCTCGCGATGGCGGAAGATGTTCTCCAGCACAACGATCGAATCATCGACCACGACACCGATCAGCAGCAGCATTGCGAGCATGGTCATGCTGTTCAGGGTGTAGCCGAAAAAGAAAATGGTGGCGACGATGGCAGCCAGGGAGATCGGTACCGATAGCACCACGATCAGGGTTGATCGCAGATTTTTCAGGAACAGCCAGAGGATCAGGGCCGCGAACAGGATCGCAAGGGCAATGGTCTGATACAGCGTGTCGATCATCTCGAGGATGAACACCGACTGGTCCGAGGCGATGTTGATCTCCATGCCCGGCGGGAGTTGCGGCCGGATTTCTTCGTCCAGGCGGCGTTCCACTTCGTCGATGATGGCAACGGTGTTGGTGCCCGAAACCTTGACGACGCCGAGACCCACCGTCGGTTCGCCGTTGAAACGCGCCAGAGTCCGCGGGTCTTCCAGTCCGTCGACGACCTCGGCCACATCGCGTAGCCGGATCAGGGCGCCATTGTCCGAGGCGACAATCAGCTCTTCGAGTTCGTAGGGCTGGTGGTATTCCAGATCCAGCTTGATCAGGCGCTCGCTGCGGCCCGACACCAGAAAGCCGCCGGGCAGCTGGAAATGCTCGTTCTCCATGGCATTGAGCAGATCCTGAACGGTCAGGTTGTAGGCGGATAGCCGATCCGGATCGATTTCGACCCGTATGTTGCGCTCGAGGCCGCCGCCGAGGCGCACTTCGCCGACCCCATCGATATTTTCGAGTTGCGGCCGCACGGTGTTCCGGGCGTAGACGCTGAGCTGCTGGGCGGTGCGATCCCCTTGCACGGCGAGCCACATGATCGGCTGGGCGTCGGTCTCCACCTTGCGGATGATCGGCGCCTCGGCATCCTGCGGCAGATCCTGACGGATCTCGTTGACCTTCGCCTGAACCTCGTTGAAGGCAATGTCGACATCCTTCTCGAGGTTGAAGGTGATATTGACCACCGAGGTGCCGGGGGTGGAGGTGGAACTGATATCGTCGATGCCCGGCACCGTGTTCACGGCACGTTCCACCACGGAAGTGATGGAGGCATCGATGATTTCCGGGTCGGCGCCCGGCTGGACAACGATCACGGTGACCACCGGGAAGTCGATGTTCGGGATGCGGTCGGTCCCGACCTGCTGGTAACCGATAACGCCAAACAGGACCAGCACCGCGCTGACCATCACGGCCAGTACATGCCGGCGAATGGAGAGCTCCGGTAACGTCATCGGCCAGCCTGTTCGTCGTCGTCCACGTCGTCATCGTCTTCGGCCGTACGCACATCGGCGCCATCCGAGAGAAAGCCCGCGCCGTCCACGGCCACGATCTCGCCGTCCTCGATGCCATCGAGAATTTCGGTCATGTCGCGCTCGCGGCGGCCCGCCTCGACCTCGCGTGCATGAGCCACATCGTTCTCGATCACGTACACCACTTCGCCGGCCGGCCGCTGTATGAGGGCACTAGTCGGAACCACGACGCCATCCCGGGAAATCACGATCACGTCGGCGTTGACGCTGCCGCCCTCGCGCCAGCCGCCGGGGTTCTGCACGTCGACGATGGCTTCGACGGTCCGGCTGCTGCCCATCAGCCCGGGCCGGATGTCACGGATCTCGCCCTCCACTTCACCGCCGCCGCTGAGCGGCGCGCGCATGCGCACCTGCTGGCCTGTCTCCAGACGCCGGGACACGGTTTCCGGAAAGGGCAGTCGCACCTGCAGGAGATCCTGGCTGATCAGTCTGAACAGGGCGTCGCCGGGACTGACGTAATCGCCGCTGGACACATGCCGTTCATCGATTTCGCCGTCTGCCGGCGCCATGACGCGGGTCTTGCGCAGATCCCGTTGTGCGGTCTCCAACTGGACCCGGGCCGCCTGCAACTGCTCCTGACTCCCTTCGAGTTCCGCCTCGGCATTGTCCACCATGGACCGGGTGACGAAACCGTCCTCCAGCAGTTCGCGGTTGCGCCCCAGCTCCCGTTCCTGGTTACGAATGGTGACCTCGAGGCGCCGGATTTCGGTTGCCGCCGAGGCCTCGGCCAGCTGGTACGGCTCCGGGTCGATCTCGATCAGCAGATCACCACGCTCCACGCGGTCGCCGGCATCGGCATGGATTTCGAGGATCTGGCCGGAGACCTCTGCAGCGATGCTGGGGGTGCTGCGCGAGGTAATGCGACCGATGGTGCGTTCGAGGATTTCCACGGTTCGGGTCTGCGCCGTCTCGGTGGTGATCAGGGCCGCATCCGGTCCCCGGTCCCCGTCGTCACCATCGTCATCTCCGTTGCCGCTGCAGGCGGCAAGTACGGTAACGGCAAGACAGAGACAAACCAGGCGGTTCCAGGGCATGACGGTGTATTCCTCAGGGACGGCGGGCGGCGCGATTCAAGCCGTCGTGCCGCGCAATGCGGACGGTGTGGTGATCAGGTCACGGCCGCGGCTTGCGCGTGTCCGGGTCGAGCAGTGACAGCAGTGCGGTGCTGAAGTCCTCGGCATCGTGCGGGCCGAAGCGATCCGAAATCCGGTCGATCACGCCCCGCAGCCGGAAAAAGATGAAGTTGGCGCCGACAATACTCATGGCAAGTACTGTCGGATCGACATCGTCCACCAGGCGGTGTTCCGACTGCAGGTTCTCAAGTCGGCTGATCAGCTTCTGAAAACCGTTGACCACATTGTCTTCAGCCAGCGTGCGTTGCGCGTTGTCGGGGGCACTCATCATCTGCCTCATGAACAGATTGACCGAGTGCGGGTCGTTGAGCATGGCCGACAGGTTCTCCCGGATGAACACGGCCAGTCGCTCGCGGGGCGGCTGCTGACACTGATCAAGCACGTCCACGACCTCGTCGAACATGCTGGAGCTGTCGTTCAGGACCGCCCGGTACAGTCCCATCTTGTTGCTGAAGTGATGAAACACGTTGGCCTTGCTGACCCGGGCCCGGTCGGCAACGTCGCGGATCGACACCCCCTCATAGCCGCGTTCGGCGAACAGGGCGCGGGCGGCAATGACAATGCGGTCGGCGGCACCGGTGCGCGGCGCGGCACCGGCCGGCGAAGGGGCTGTGCTCATGGCGATGTCTCGATATGTGGTGGGCTGATCGATCGGTCAGTTACGCTAGCAGGCTTCATTGGCGCAGCGCAAGTCGTGCCCCTGCAGGGGGGTATGCGTGACCACCATGGTTTCCCGTAAACTGACCGGCTTTCGAGGATGGCTTCGGAGTGTGATCGGCCATGATGACGGAGACACCACGCCTGCTTCGCCTCAGCGGCGAGGAAATCCTGCCCTACCTGGATGCGCTGGCCAGCCTGCGTATCGAGGTGTTCCGCGAGTTTCCCTACCTCTACGACGGTGATCATGCCTACGAAGAGCGGTATCTGAAGACCTATGCGGCTTCGTCGCGCAGCGTGTTTATCGTTGCGCTGGCCGGCGACGAGGTCATCGGTGTCGCCACCGGACTGCCGATGGTGGACGAGACAGAGGAATTCCAGCGCCCGTTCGTCGAACAGGGTCATGACGTCGACAGCATTTTCTATTTCGGCGAGTCGGTGCTGCGCGGCCAGTGGCGGGGGCAGGGTCTCGGTGTTGCGTTCATCCAGGGACGCGAGGATTTCGCCCGTGAACACGGTTTCCGCACCACGGTGTTCTGCGCCGTCCAGCGGCCGGCGGATCACCCGGACCGGCCGGCAGATCATGTGCCGCTGGATCGCTTCTGGACCAATCGCGGATATCGGAAGCAACCGGCACTCACCACCACGTATCGCTGGCTGGATGTGGGAGACAGCGAGGAGACCGACAAGCCGATGGCGTTCTGGATGAAGGAGCTGGACTGAAAAGCGAGTGTCGCTTTTCAGTCCGGTTCAAGGTTTCAGGTTGCAGGTTAAACAGGAAGCCGAATTGCAGCGCTTGTCCGATAGCCGAATGTTTGTCTGAAGCCTGAAAAGCTACCCCCCCATTCCTCCTAGCAACACCAGAAATGCGACCACGCCGGTAATCGCGTGCAGGGCGATGAGGCCGGCAAACGGTGGTTCGTCGCGGCGGCGTACCAGCAGCATGAAGACGCCGCCGATCACGGTCAGCAGGAACAGGAAGAAGGCGCTGTTGAACCAGAGATTCTCCGGTCCGGTGAAGACCCGGTAGCCGAGCAGACTGAGGGCCCCCAGGGCAACAATGCCGTGCACCGTGGCGAGCCGGATGGCTGGTCGCTGCTCGCGCAGACCTAACCAGGCGGTGGTCGCGCCGAGCCCGATGGCGGCGGCGAAGGCAAGCACAAGCAGCAGATTCATGGTGGCGAGGGCTCCGGGCTGATGCGATGGCGCAGTTCGTCGGCGTCCGGCGGCTGAAAGTGCTCGCGCTGGAAGGAAAGCACGCTGGTATCGGCTTCGGACGGATCACTGCCACTCCGCGCACGGGTGACGAGGCGGCGTTCCAGTTCCTTCACCGGAGCCTCGCAGTAGAGCAGGCGCCAGCGGCAGTTCAGTTGTGCCGCCAGCGCGCGAAACCGGTCGCGTTCCCGACGTTGCAGACAGGCAGCATCGATGATTACCGACCATCCCGCCTGCAGCAGCAGGGTGGCGCGCTCGGCCAGGGCGTCGTAAGTCGCGGCGCTGGCCTCGGCGCCGTAGATAGCGCCGGCGACCGGCGCGTCGGTTCGCGCCAGGGCATCGAGGCCGAACAGGCGCTTGCGTTCCACGTCCGACCGCAGGCGGATGGCTGCGCTGTTCTCCACCAGGGCCAGCGCCGCGGTCGACTTGCCACTGCCGGATAGTCCGCAGGTGGTAACCAGTTGCGGGCGCCGCGCTTCGCAGTAGCGCTCGGCCAGTGCCAGATACCGATCCCGTTGCTGCCGTTCGGTGGTCTGCCGTTCGGCGGACTGGCGGCCGTCGGCCAGCTTGATGGCGTGAATCTTTGCACGCACCAGGGCCCGGTAGACCTGATAAAAGCGCAGATCCCGCACGCCGGCGTGGTCGCCGGTGACGTCCAGATACTGGCTCAGGATGCGCGCTGCCATCGGTTCGGCGCCGCGAAAGTCGAGATCCATGAGCAGGAAGGCGAGATCGCTGATCACGTCCATCCAGCGCAGCCGCTCATCGAACTCGATGCAGTCGAACGGCACCGCGCAGTCGTCAATCAGTGCAATATTCTCCAGATGCAGATCACCGTGGCATTCTCGCACCGCACCGTCCCCCAGGCGCGCCTGCAGGCGTTGCCTGAACCCCGGGAGTTGTGCGTGGACCCAGTCACCCACGGCCTCCGGTGCGGCCGCATCCAGGGTCTGCAATTGCTGAAGGTTGGCGAGCACCGGTTGTACCAGCGGCTCGGCCTCACTCAGCCACTCCGGGGTCTGGCGTGCCGCATGGTGCTGGTGAAAGGTGGCGACGGCAACGGCAAGCGCATCCAGCTGGTTCCGGCGCAGCGCACCTCGCGCCAGAACCCGGTCCAGTCTCTGTTCCTGCGGGAAGCGGCGCATGTGCACGGCGTAGTCCAGTAACGCGCCGGTGCCGTCCAGCGTCGGCTGCTCGGCAGTGCCGGTGATCGCGATCACGTCCAGATAAAGGTCCGGCGCCAGACGCCTGTTCAGCCGTAGCTCGTCGTCACAGGCCCGTTTTCGGCGATCCAGGGTCGTGAAGTCAAGAAAGCCCAGATCCAGGGGTTTCTTGAGTTTGTAGACGTGGTCCCCGGCCAGGAGCAGGCTGGAGATATGCGTCTCGATCTGTTCGACCTCGCCCGCCGTCCGGCGCAGCGCATCGGCCAGGCCGCGGACCAGCGTTCGGTGATCGGAAATGGGCGCGTCTCCGGGCATGACCGTCAGCCGAGATCGGCGCGCAGTTCTTCGATCACCGGTGCGGTTCGCGGACGCACACCGCGCCAGAGGAAGAACGACTCGGCCGCCTGCTCCACCAGCATGCCGAGACCGTCGATGGTGCGGCTGGCACCCTGGTCGCGTGCCCAGTCGCGGAATGCACTGCCGTCCGCCCCATAGGCCATTTCCTGGACTGCGGCATCGGCCGAGAGGAGTCCGTCCGGCAGCGGCGGCATGCCACCGTCCAGTCCGGCCGATGTGCCGTTGATGACCAGATCGAAGGGATGTTCCGCGGCCAGGTCGTCGAACGCCAGCGCATCGCGGGTCACACCATGGCACAGCGGCAGAAGGCCTTCGGCCCGGGACAGGGTGCGGTTGGCGATCACCAGTTCCAGCGGTGCCTGCTCCACCAGGGGCAGCAGAATGCCGCGCACCGCACCCCCGGCGCCGAGGATCAGCACGCGCCGGCCGCGAATCAACACATCGTGATTGTTGATCAGATCACGCACCAGGCCGACGCCGTCGGTATTGTCGCCCTCCAGACGCCCGTCAGCATGCCGGATCAGCGTGTTGACCGCGCCCGCATGTTCCGCCCGTGGTGTCCGGAAATCGGCGAGCTGCCAGGCTTCCTGCTTGAACGGCACGGTCACGTTCAGGCCATGGCCACCCTGATCGAAAAACGTCCTTACCCGGTCCGCGAAGCCTTCAAGCGGTGCCTCGAGCCGATCGTAACGGATGTCTTCGCCGGTCTGCTCGGCGAACAGGGCGTGAATGCGTGGCGACTGACTGTGTGCCACGGGATTACCGACAACGGCGTAATGGTCAGGCATGGGGGCTCCATGGAAGGTGCACGGGGATCAGCAGCATAGGCGCTGCCTGCCATGGCGTTCAATGCCGCGAGACAGGTTCAGCCGAAGATCAGCAGCAGGATCTGGAAGAACACGATCGCCAGGATGCCGCCCGCCGGCAGAGTCACGATCCAGGACAGAAAGATGCTGCGCACCACCGACAGGTTCAGTGCCGCGATGCCGCGTGCCAGACCGACTCCGAGCACGGCGCCAACCAGAGTATGCGTGGTCGACACCGGGATGCCGAGGCCGGAGGCGGTCACGACGGTGCTGGCGGCGGCCAGTTCGCAGGTAAAGCCGCGGCTCGGCGTGAGCTGTGTGATCTCCTTGCCCACGGTGGCGATGACCCGATAGCCCATCATCAGCAGGCCGGCGACGATGCCGCAGGCACCCAGCATGAGGACCCACAAGGGTACGGCCGACTGCGCGGTGACCTCGCCGCTCTGCACCACTGACAGCACGGCTGCCACGGGGCCGATGGCGTTGGCGACGTCATTGGAACCATGGGCGAACGCCATGGCGCAGGCTGTCACCACCATCAGCACGGCGAAGATGCGTTCCACGTTGGCGTAGTGGAAACGCCGGTCCAGTCGCGGGTCGACGGGGATGCGATTGATGATGATCTTGCCGACGATTGCCATGCTGAGGCCGACGCTGACGGCAATGGAGTAGGACGCCGTTACGCTCAGGTTGAGGCCGACATGGGTCAGACCCTTCATCAGGGTCATCAGCGACATCATGAAGCCGGTGAGGAAGATATAGACCGGGACATACTGGCGCGCTGCAGTGATCGGATCGCGCCGGTCGAGGATCAGCCATTGCACGCTGCGGAACAGCAGGTAGGCGGCAGCCCCGGCGATCAGTGGCGAGATGATCCAGCTCATGGCGATGGAGCCGATCACCGGCCAGCGCACCGCTCCCCAGCCCAGGCCGGCGATGGCGAAGCCGACAATCGCGCCCACAATGGAGTGTGTGGTCGACACCGGCCAGCCCATGCGGGAAGCGATCAGCAACCAGGTTCCCGCAGCCAGTAGCGCGGCCAGCATGCCGAAGATGAGCTGTTCGGGCTGGCCTTCCAGCAGACCCACCTCGATGATCCCGGAGCGGATGGTATTGGTCACCGCGCCGCCGGCCAGCACCGCGCCGGCGAATTCGAAGATGGCGGCAATGATCACCGCCTGCTTGATGGTCAGCACCCGCGACCCGACGGACGTAGCCATCGCGTTGGCTACGTCGTTGGCGCCGATGCCCCAGGCCATGAACAGGCCGAAGATCGCCGCCAGAATCAGATAAATCAGCCCATATTCCATCTGCTATCGGACTCCCCGGCGTCGCAGATCACATGCTGGATGTCGGAATTACTTGGCGAGTGTCATCTGCAGGCGTGAGCCGACCCGCTGGGCCAGATCGGCAAGACCACCGACGAGTTCGATCACGCGGTACAGAAAGATGACCTGCACCGGAGGCAGCTCGTCTTCCAGTTTCAGCAGGCGGGCACGCAGTTCGATCTGCAGGTTGTCCGTGTCTTTCTCGATCCGGTCCAGCTCTTCGAGCAGCGCCTCGACCACTTCCACCTCGGAGCCACGGAACCCGGTTTCCACCAGTTCATCCAGCTCGTCGACGGTCTTCTTGGCCTGGCGTGCGGCATCCACCGAGCGTTCGACGTATCGGGTGAAGGTCTCGATGATGGGGGCGGGCAGAATCATTTCCCGACCCAGCACCAGCCCGGCGATGTCCTTCGCCTTGTTGGCGATCTTGTCCTGCAGTCGCAACAGCTCCAGCAGGTCACGCCGGTCCACGGGCAGGAACAGGGTTCGCGGCAGATCCATGCGCAGCGACAGTTTCATCGCATCGGCTTCATCCTCGAGCCGTGCGATTTCCCGATAAATGTCGCGGACGGCGCCGAAATCCTCGTGGGCGACGGCCTCGAACAGGGGAATCAGCTGTGCGGCGCATTCCACCACCTTGGTGACATGCTCCTGCAGCGGACGGATCGGCGAACTGCCGAAGATGCCGGAGAAATAGCTCTTACCGATCATGGTCGGATGCCTGTCATCAGAATGTCACGGGAATGTCACAAAGCCGCGGAGTATACGGCGAAAGGCAGACTTCTCCCAAGACGGCGCTGCCCTGATCAGACGGCGCCGTCTTCCCGCAACCAGTGGGCGGCCTTCTTGGCGAAATAGGTGAGAATGGCGTCGGCCCCGGCACGCTTGAAGCCGGTCAGCGCCTCCAGCGCGCAGGCGCGCTCGTCGAGCCAGCCGTTGCCGGCGGCGGCCATCAGCATCGCGTACTCGCCGCTGACCTGATAGGCCATCGTCGGCACGCCGAACTCCTGCTTCACACGGCGTATGACGTCGAGGTAAGGCATGCCCGGTTTGACCATGACCATGTCGGCGCCTTCCTGCAGATCCAGCGCCACCTCGCGCAGCGCCTCGTCACCGTTGGCCGGATCCATCTGGTAACTGTGTTTGCCGCCGCCGCCCAGATTGCCGGCCGAGCCCACGGCGTCGCGGAACGGGCCGTAGAAGCTGGAGGCATACTTGGCGGCATAGGCGAGGATCCGGACATTGTGATGATCGGCGGCCTCCAGCGATTCGCGAATCGCGGAAATGCGGCCGTCCATCATGTCCGAGGGAGCCACCACGTCCGCCCCGGCATCCGCGTGGCACAGCGCCTGGCGCACAAGTACATCGACGGTGGCATCGTTAACCACATAGCCGTCGGCGTCGATCAGCCCGTCCTGACCGTGGCTGGTATACGGATCGAGTGCCACGTCGGTGATCACGCCGAGATCGGGGAAGCGTTGCTTGATCGCCCGGACAGTCTGTGGTGCCAGACCGTCCGGATTCCAGGCCTCGCGGGCATCGGCGGTCTTGCGCTCTGCCGCGATGACCGGAAACAGGGCGATCGCCGGAATGCCCAGCGCGGTGACCGATTCCAGTTCCTGCAGCAGGAGGTCCAGGCTCAGTCGTTCGACGCCGGGCATCGAGGCGACAGCCTCGCGCCGGTCCTCGCCCTCCAACACGAACATCGGGTAAATCAGATCATCGGTGCTGAGACGGTGTTCCCGCATCAGACGGCGGGAAAAGACGTCGCGCCGCATGCGGCGCATGCGAATGCCGGGGTAGTCCGGGCTGACGGCTCGACTCATGGCGTGGCTCCTGACCGTGGTGACTCGACTCCGCGTACCATGCCGCAAGTCCCGGCCACGTGGAAGCCGCTTCAGTCGGGCGCCGGATCATTGCGGGGCAGGCGCTGCTCGGCCCAGTCGAGCACCCGTTGCACCCGTGGGGAGGCCAGTTGCCGGGCGGTATCGAAGTCGACCCAGCGGTATTCCTGGTGCTCCGGGCGGCCCAGATCCGGACTGATGCCGAGGACCACCTCACGGGTCGTGGTTCTGGCCAGGTAATAGCGGGCGATCTTGCCCTGGGCGTAGGGCCCGGTTTCAACGAAATCCCGGCCGAAGGCGAAGTCCAGTTCGGTGATTCCGGTCTCTTCTTCCACTTCGCGCAACGCCCCCTGTAGCGGAGTTTCACCCTTTTCCACCTGGCCTTTGGGTGAATCCCAGTACTGGTAGGCGCGCAGCAGCAGACATTGCCAGTCGCCGGCATCACGCCGCACGACCACCACGCCGGCGGACAGAGTGCGGATGCGGCGGCGACGGGAGGTCATACGGGCTGCTCGATCGCTTCCTGATGATAGGCCGGGCTCAGCTCGTGAACCGCCTCGATCATGGCGCCCGCATGCTCCGGCGGGATTTCCGGGTGAATCCCGTGGCCCAGGTTGAACACGTGGCCGGTACCGCTGCCGTAGCTGGCAAGGGTTTCCGCGACCTTTTCGCGGATGGTGCCGGGAGAGGCGTAAAGGACGCTCGGGTCCAGATTGCCCTGCAATGAGACCTTGTGGCCCACGCGCCGTCTGGCATCGCCGAGATTCTGGGTCCAGTCGATGCCGAGGCCATGCGCGCCGGACTCGGCCATGGCTTCCAGCCAGGGACCACCGTTCTTGGTGAAAAAGACCACCGGTATCTCGCGTCCGTCACGCTCGCGATGCAGCCCGCTGATGATACGTTTTGCGTAGTCGAGGGAGAACGTACGGTAGGTCTCAGGGGTCAGCACGCCGCCCCAGGTATCGAAGATCATCAGCGCCTGGGCACCGGCCTCGATCTGCGCATTCAGATAGGCCGTCACAGCCTCGGCGACGACCCCGAGCAGGTGATGCATCAGATCAGGCCGGTCGTAGAGCAGGGCCTTGCTGTGAGCGAAGTTCTTGCTCGAACCGCCTTCGATCATGTAGGTCGCCAGCGTCCACGGGCTGCCGGTAAAGCCGATCAGCGGCACCCGCCCGCGCAGTTCACGCCGGATCAGCCTGACCGCGTCGGTGACGTAATGTAGTTCGTCGGCCGGATCGGGGGCACTCAGGGCGCGAATCGCCCGCTCGTCGCGCAGCGGTCGCTCGAACTTCGGCCCCTCGCCGGCGGCGAAATACAGCCCCAGGCCCATGGCGTCGGGAATGGTCAGGATGTCGGAGAACAGGATCGCCGCATCCAGCCGAAACCGCTCCAGCGGCTGCAGCGTGACCTCGCAGGCCAGTTCGGTGTTCTTGCACAGATCGAGGAAGCTGCCGGCGCGGGCCCGGCTGGCGCGATATTCCGGCAGATAACGGCCGGCCTGACGCATCATCCAGACCGGCGTGCGCTCGGTCGGCTGGCGTAGCAGCGCACGCAGCAGCAGATCGTTTTCGAGTGGGGTGCTATCGCTCAAGATGGACTCCGGCAGATTGTCGGGCGGCAGAAACAACGCCCATGGCGGACATCACACCATGGACGCCGGGGGCATGCAGGGGGCGTCCAGCCGTGCCGTCAGACGCCCAGATAATGGAGGATACCCTTGGCTGCCTCACGTCCTTCGTAGACCGCAGTCACCACCAGATCGGAACCCCGTACCATGTCACCGCCACTGAAGACCTTCGGATTGGCGGTCTGACCGAACAGTTTTTCGTCCTTGTTGATGGTCACGCGATCGCGATCATCCAGTGCGATGTCGTGTTCGGCGAACCACTCGGCCGGACTGGGGCGGAAGCCGAAGGCAATGATCACCCTGTCCGCCGGAACCACTTCCTCGGTCCCGGGGACTGCTTCCGGCCGCTGACGGCCGCGTTCGTCCGGCTCGCCAAGCTGGGTGGTGACCACCTTGACACCTTCCACCTTGCCGTCACCGACGATTTCCACCGGCTGCCGGTTCCACAGGAACTCGACGCCTTCTTCCTTGGCGTTCATTACCTCGCGCCGGGAGCCGGGCATGTTCTCCTCGTCCCTCCGGTAGGCGCAGGTGACGCTGGTGGCGCCCTGGCGCACCGAGGTGCGGTTGCAGTCCATGGCGGTATCGCCACCGCCCAGCACCACGACCCGCTGGCCCTTCATGTCGACGAAATCGGCCGGATCCTTCTCGTAACCCAGTTCACGATTGATGTTCGAAACCAGGAACGGCAACGCCTCGTGCACGCCCTGCAGATCCTCGCCCGGGAAACCACCACGCATGTAGGTATAGGTACCCATGCCGAGGAACACGGCATCGTACTCGTCCATGAGCTGCTTGAACGGGATGTCCTCTCCGATCGTGACGCCGAGACGGAATTCCACGCCCATGCCTTCCAGAATCTCCCGACGCGTGCGCACGATGTGCTTTTCGAGTTTGAACGGCGGGATACCGAAGGTCAGCAGGCCGCCGATTTCCGGATACTTGTCGAAAACGACCGGCTGCACGCCGTTGCGCACCAGAATGTCGGCGGCACCGATCCCGGCGGGACCCGCGCCGACCACCGCGACTTTCTTGCCGGTCTTGACCACGCCGGACAGATCCGGCCGCCAGCCGGCCTTGAAGGCCTCGTCGGTGATATAGCGTTCCACCGAGCCGATGGTGACGGCGCCGAAGCCGTCGTTCAGCGTGCAGGCCCCTTCACAGAGACGATCCTGCGGGCAGACCCGGCCGCACATCTCGGGCAGCGAATTGGTCCGATGGGCCAGTTCCGCCGCCTCGAACAGATTGCCTTCCGCAACCAGCTTGAGCCAGTTCGGGATGTAGTTGTGCACCGGGCACTTCCACTCGCAGTAGGGATTGCCGCAATCCAGGCAGCGGTCGGCCTGGCTCTGCGCGGTCTCCTTCTCGAAGTTGCCGTAGATCTCGCCGAACTTGCGAATACGGACCTGTACCGGCTCCTTCTCGGGATCCTGGCGCGGGACATCGATGAACTGAAAATTGTTACCCATGAGTTTTCATTGACGCTGTTCTGGCGCGGCCCGTCGGGCCGCGCAATCAACCGTGGAAGCGCTGCCGCCTCCGGCTCAGGCCGCTGCCCGCAGGGTCTGCAGAATGCTCTGCAGATCACTCGCCTTCGGCTTCACCAGCCAGAAGCGCCGCAGGTAGTCGCGGAAGTTGTCGAGGATCTCCTGCCCCCATTCGCTGCCGGTCTCGTCCACGTATTCGCGGAGCATGGCCTGCAGGTAATTGCGGTGCGCCTCCATCGGCTCGGAACGGATCCGGTGGATATCGATCAGTTCGTGGTTGTAGCGATCCACGAACTCGTTCTCCATGTCGAGCACGAAGGCGAAGCCGCCGGTCATGCCGGCACCGAAGTTGAGGCCGGTGGAACCGAGCACACAGACCACGCCGCCGGTCATGTACTCGCAACCGTGATCACCGACACCCTCGATCACCGCCTGGGCACCGGAGTTGCGCACCGCGAAGCGTTCACCGCCGGTGCCGGCTGCGAACAGCTTGCCACCAGTAGCGCCGTACAGACAGGTATTGCCGATGATGGTGGTGTCGCGGCTGTCGAAGCGGCTGCCGGCCGGCGGATGGATCACCAGCTTGCCGCCGGCCATCCCCTTGCCGACGTAATCATTGGCATCACCTTCCAGGTGCATGTGCAGGCCATGCGCGTTCCACACTCCGAAACTCTGCCCGGCACTGCCCTTGAGGCGCAGCACGAGCGGTGCATCGGCGATACCCATGGCGCCGTGGGCGCGGGCGATTTCGCCGGACAGCCGGGCGCCGATCGAACGGTTGAAATTCTTCACCGTGTAGTGGAATTCGCCACCGGTCTTCTGCTGGATGCTTGGCAGACAATCGCGCACCATCTGCTCCGCCAGTTCGCCCTTGTCGAAGGGCGCATTCATCGGTTCCAGGCAGAACTGCGGCTTGTCCGCCGGCACGCCGCCGTCGGACAGCAGCGGCCGCAGATCCAGCTGCCGCTGCTTGTCGGTGTTGCCCGGCAGGATTTCCAGCAGATCGGTGCGGCCGATCAGGTCCTGCAGCTGCGTCACGCCGAGTCTGGCCAGCCATTCCCGCGTCTCCATCGCCACGAAGCGGAAATAGTTCGCGACCTTCTCCGGCGTGCCGATGAAATGCTTCAGGCGCAACACCTTTTCCTGCGTCGCGACGCCGGTGGCGCAGTTGTTCAGGTGGCAGATGCGCAGGTACTTGCAGCCCATGGCGATCATCGGCGCAGTACCGAAGCCGAAGCTCTCGGCGCCGAG
>PXAT01000164.1 GCA_003565775.1 Ectothiorhodospiraceae bacterium
GCCTGGTCATCCCGGAAGGTACCGGTAATGGTTATTTCACCGCGAACAATGTCTCCGGTTTCCGGGAAAATGATGCTTGCAATCGGCGCCTGAGTATCAACAAACACTTCGTGAATATCTGCATCACCCTCGGTTCCATACTGATCAAAAGGAATGGCCCGCAAGCCGATGGTTCCACTGGGTGCTTCAGGGAATACTCCAGTGTCGGTAGTATCAACTATCTTAACCCAGCTACCGCTAGTAATCTCGGTAATCTGACCAAGGTCGACGTCGAATTCTCCGTCGTTGTTGGAGTCCGCTGAAAGCTGGACGCTCATAGGCGGCGGATCATCGTCGGTAATTGTACCCTGGAAGACAAACTCTGCCGGGACGCTTGTGCCGTCCTCAGGACCGGTTATAGCGACGATCGGCTTGTCGCTGTCGGGGTCCACCCGCAACGTACGCTCTTCTTCGGCTCTATTGCCGGCGGCATCCTCTACGGTGACGACAAAAGGAACAAACCAGACATTACTGTCGGCAGGAGTTTCCACACCGCGGTCGGCATTGGCATAGTCGCTTGTATCTACCGACGCTTCCCAGCTCAGCAGGGTGCCGGTATTTGTCAGTTCTACCGGCGTCTTTGCTGCATCGCCCTCGACATCCAATCCCAGTTGAAGCAGTAGCGAGATGATGGAGTTCGCGTCGGAGTTGTTACCTCTGAGGTTAATGGTGCCATTCACATTGCTTCCGAAATCGGGCTCGGTAAAGGTGACCAGCGGTTCTGTCGTGTCAATGACGATGTTATAGGTGCGAGTCGTTATCTTGCCCCATCCGTCTTCCGCCTCCACGACAATGGTCATGGGGCCGTCGGAGGCCGCCGCACGGGTGACGGGAACCGAATAGCTCCATTCACCAGCACTATAGGTGGCGGTATCGACGGCGCCACCATCAACTTCAACACGAACTTGAACGATGCCGGACGCATCCGAAGCAGTACCGCGCAGGGTGAAATCGTCGTTCACGAGCATGCCGGCGCTGTAAGGAACACCGGTTCTCTCGGCCCCACCGTAGGGGTCGACTATATCCAGTGTCGCCAAGGCCACAGCCGGGTTGTTGCGGTCTACACCGATGTAGACAGGCTGGGATACACTGGTAACAGCGTCGACCCCATACAATGTCTCACCGATGTCGGATGCACGAACGCGAACAGTGTATGTATCGACGCTCTCGGCGACACCTGCCAGGGTGTGGCTGAAATTAACACTTACACCACCCGAGGACGGTGGGTCACTGACCGCAATCCAGTCTTCTTCCTGGGGATTATCAACGAACGCTATCTGTATCGAAGTGTGGTCTACACCGTCGTCGTCGGTAATTGTTCCGAGAATCGCGCCGCCGCTGCCGAACAGCGTCGGAGTCAGCGGATCATCTGATGCATTGGAAATAGTAATAACCGGCAGGTTTGTCGATTGATCGAATGTTACATCACGGGTATACGGAGCATCCGCATTGGTATTCCCCGCCTGGTCGGCGGCAACAATATAGATGCGATAGTCGCCATCATCCAACTCTGTGGTATTAATGCGGAAGTCCCAGCTGAAAGTGCCGGAAAGTGGCTCGTAGTCCGCGGGATATACAGGAACGGGATCTGCCGTGACCGACAGACGCTGCACGGCGTAGCTGACCGAAGCAACTCCGTAGTCGTCGTCGCTGGTGCCGCGAACAAGAAGCGAACCGTTCACTACCGCACCGGCAGCAGGCTCAGTGTAGGAAACGGATGGAGGCGTCTGATCCAGGGTGAAGCTGCGACCGAGTGTCGTTACCTTGTCGTAGGTATCGGTAATAATCACCTGGAACGAGATCTGCCCCTCAGTGAAATCGACGGCATTAAACGTGTATTCCCAGGTGCTGTACGCCGGGTCAATTTCGGAGGCATCAACGGCAGCTACCGGACTCGCTTCGCCGTCGAAAAGGATTTCTACCGATTTAATGCCGTTCGCGTCCACTGCTGTTCCGGTGATCTCGAAGGTATCGTCGTTTATAAAGGCACCCTGGTCCGGGTAGTCCACCGACCCGGTCGGGTTTGAGAGATCCACTGCGAACTCAACCGGTCCGATTTCGGATGAGGTGAATTGATCGTAGGTGCCGTCGTTGATGTCGGCGGCTCGTACAAAGAGTCGATACTGACCGTCGGTGAGGGTCGGGGCTCCGGTCGGGTTGCCATCGATGTCTATCTCACGGAAGGTATGCGACCAGCTGACAAAGGCAGAGTTGGAATCAGGAGGGCCACTGATACTGGTCCAGCCGAATACCTCGGATTGGTCACTCAGATTCTCGACCCTTACCTGAATGCTCAGTCGGTCTACAGCATCGTCGTCTTCTACAGCCCCATTAATGCGCAGGTTGACCGGCAGCAGGTTGCTGTCGGCTGTAGCTGCTGCGTCAATACTGGTCATTTCTATGATCGGTTTGTTGCTTTCCTGATCCACCGTAACGGTTACGGAATCAACTGTGCTCCAGTTATCGGCAGAGTCCTGAGCAATGACATGCAGTGTATAGTTCCGGGCGTCAAAATTGCCCTGATTGGTATTCTGCCAGGCAAAGGTGTCCCAGTCATATTCCCAGCTGTAGCGCCCGGCGAACTCCGTCCAGTCAGCAAGATTCGTTTCAACATCCGGAGCTGCTACACCCTCTTCCCCGATCCAATAGTAGGATTTGTCCACGGTAAAGTTATCGGAGGTGCTGCCACCCAGGCGGACTGTGCTGTTCACGGTTGTGCCACCGATTGGTTCGACTATGTCTACCGTCGGCGGCTCGGTATCGACATTGATCTGCCGGTCGGCACTGCTGGTCTTGTCAAACGCATCGAAGGCTCTGACCTGGATGGTTACAACCCCATCCGGCACATTCGACACGCCATACGACCAGTCTGAGTAGGCGGGGTCTTCGGCTGCAGATGAATCAGTAGCAGCAAAATAGTTGGTTCCACCGTCGATCGAGACTTCCACCCGGTCAATTCCACTGGCATCCGACGCGGTACCGATAATGGTGAAATCGCTTCCCAGGTAGCTGTTTGTTGGTGGGGATGTAATTGCCAGTTCGGGGTTCTGGGTATCGATCACGAAGTAGACCGGGCCGACCGTAGTTGTCCGTGCCAGAGTGTCACCAAGCTTTGCATCGGCATCGTCACTAAAGCGAAGATAGAAGAAGTGAACCCCGTCGCTCAGACCGGCATCGATCAGGTTATGCGAGAACGATACGCTGCGGCCTGAGGCCCCGCGGGTACTGACCAGCTGGTAATCTATATCCTGGGGATCGGTGACATTCAGGGCAATCTCGATCGTGTCGCGATCAACCCGGTCGTCGTCTTCTATGGTACCGCGGATGCGTGCATTGAGCTCCAGAAGATTATCCTGGTTGCCCTCGGACAAGGCGGTCTGCAGACCCACCGATGTGGTTATCGTCGGATCCACATCGGTAAAAATCACCGTTGGAAAGTCGGATTCTTGGTCCACCAGGAAGGCACGCTCGACTGTGGTCTCGTTGCCGGCACGGTCGCGGGCGATGATGTACAGGGTGTACTCGGCGTTGTCCTGCATCAGGGCGTCGTCGGAATCAGTACCGGAATCGGTATCAAACTGGGCTTTATAGGGTGAGGCGTCGAAGGCCGTTCCCCGGTCATCCGCCCAGCCGGTCGGCGGGCCGGAGGCCGCATCGTTCCGGATAATCCACCACTTTACGCCGTTGTTCACCAAGCCGCTCGCATCGCCTGCTGCAACGGAAAACTCGATAGTGCTGTTCACACGGAGTCCGTCTTCGTCCTCAAGGACCGGGCGGAGGTTAGTTATCTCGACATCTGGAGGTGTCCGGTCGACGACCACCGTGCGGTTCAGGGTTGCAAAACGGTTAGCGATATCTTCCACTACAATGCTGTAGGTATAGTCGCCCTCTGCAAGCGTTCCATACAGTAGTGGATTATCGATCTCATTTGGATCATTCTGTGTAACAGCAATGTTTTCGGAGGTAATCCCCGCGGCATAGTCCCTGCTGAAAACAGTCTCTGTCCCGGCATCACCAATGCGGGTCACCGTAACTCTCTTGAGTCCCTGTGTGTCTGCAGCATCAAAGCTGATTCCGAACTCCCCGTTGGAGTAGTTCTGGCTTCCGGTCGTGGAAATCCCGGTAAAGGTAAATTCGCTGATTTCCGGAGGATTCAGATCCACCCGGAAGTTGATGGTAATGGGCTCCGACTGGTTGCCCGCCTGGTCGGCCGAACGCAGCTGAATCGAATTGTCCAGGCTTTCGGCCAGCGCCTCCAGGGCTACCGACCAGCGTGTCGTACCTGCGGCTTCCTCCCACGTGGTGCCGTCGTCGAGGCTGTACTCGATTACAGCCACGCCGCTGCCGGTGCCGTCACTGGCGGTACCGTTAATGGTAAAGTCAGTAGTTGTGATAAGGTCGTTTTCGGCAAGGTTTCCAACGGTTATGGTCGGGGCTTCGGTATCGACGTAGACCGCACGGCTTATGGAGCCGGTTCGACCAAGCCGGTCGGTGGCGGTAACCGTAACGGTATAGTCGCCGTTGGCAAGCTCTTCCAGTTCGCCGGGGGCTACCGGAAACGTGCTGTCCCAGGTGAAAACGCCGTCGATATAGTCGCCGCTGACCGAAAGATCGGTCACATTGTCGGGTGTGTCGTCGAAATAGAACGACGCACGTACGTCATGGATACCAACTGCGTCGGCGGCCGTACCACCAAATAGGGTGTTGTCACTCAGGAAGCTTGTACCGGTCGGTGCCAGTCCGGCCGTAATCGCCGGCTGGGGATTAGCGGTGTTTATTGCGAACGAGACCGGCCCGATGGTGTTCCACTTGAAATTCTCTGCCAGGGGCACGGTTCCGTCATAGTTGATATCCCGTACCCGGAACTCGATCTGATGCACGCCGTCTCCCAGCGCAGAAACCGATTGTGACCAGGTTGCGTTGGTGCGCGTGCCTGAGAAGGTGTTTTCGACCGGTGTCCATTCGTCGGCGTCTGCTGCCGACCAGTCGCCGTATGCGCCGGCGCCAGCATCGGCATCCCAGTCCCAGCTGCGGGTGCGGTAGGTTATACCGCTTCCGGTAATACCGTCGTCATCCTGTACACTGCCGGTAATAAGAGCACCGGCTGTGAACACATTTTCCGGTACCGTGCCAATCGGATCCGGCATGCCGCTGCCGTCAACATTCATGTTGGAGATGTCGAGCGTCGGGCGGTCCGACTCCTGATCCACCTGCAGGAGCAGTGTTTCCGTGTTCCCCCAGTTAGTTGCAGTGTCGCGGGCACGCACATGAAACCTGTACGCGGCAGGATCAAAGTTCTCGGGATCGGCCTGCCAGGCATAGGTGTCCCAGGTGTATTCCCAGCTGTAGCGGTTCGGGAAGAGGTTCCATTCCGCCATGTCCTCCGGAGGTGCTGTGTTTTCGGGGGTTATGTACCAATACACCGAGTCCACCTGCATGTTATCGTTGGCCGATCCTTGGACGAGCACCTCTGCGTTCACGGTCGAACCGTCCACGGGGCGGATAAACTCGACCGTCGGCGGAGTCGTATCGATGGTTACGGTGATGTTTTCTGTCGCTTCGGACGCCGAGAGATCTCGTGCGCGCAGGCGTATGTTGTAGGAACCGTCTTCAACGTCGCCGCCGTCCCCGACGCGCACGGTGTATTCAATCGGCACATCGGTCAGGGGCTCATCACCGTTGCTCTCAAAGCTGTACAGCGGCGGATCCTGGTAAGTCTGACCGCCGTCGAAGCTGATTTCCACCCGCTCGATTCCAAATCCGTCGGTGGCCTCTCCGACGATGTCAAAATCCGCATTTGTCACAAAGTTGCTGGCCGGAGATGCGATGGTAATGCTGGGAGCGCCCTTATCTACCGAGAAGGCCAGTGTGACCCCGGGGGCGTTCTGGATATCGTCATTTTCGCCAGGCTCCTCACGGGTCAGCCCAATGCCGTCCACATCCTCTATCCACAGCTGCAGCAGGTGGCTGCCGTCGCCCAGGAACTGACCGGGATTATCGGGGTTGAGCAGCGCGATATTGAAGTCAAGCCGGGGTGTGACCGAACGCTCGCCCGGCTCATACACCGGCAACCAATCGCTCCAGCTGGAGTCGATGGTACGCCAGACGCGGTACCGGAAGCTGTCCGGGTCGACCGCGTCGTCGTCGGAGACACTGCCGATCAGGCGCGGATCGCCGGACAAAACGTTGTCAAACTTGCCGCCGTCGATATCGATGTTGGAGATGGTCATGACCGGCAGGTCGCTGTCCTGGTAAATCTCGAAC
>PXAT01000027.1 GCA_003565775.1 Ectothiorhodospiraceae bacterium
GCCGTATTTTTCAACGTCATCTCCTAGATCGATTCTTTCCGGCATACCAGGCAAAATGAGACCTCCGTCAATACGCAGAGTTACACCGGTTATATACGAGGCTTTATCGGATCCAAGCCATAAGCACGCTTCTGCGACATCACGCGGTGTTCCGGTGCGCCGCAGTGGGATTCGCGGTTCCAGGCCGGCATAGAAAGACTGCGATTCAGGATTATCTCGAACTTTTGTCGCGCCGGGCGCAACGTTATTGACTCGGATTCCGTAAGGCGCCAGATCGAGCGCGATCGACTCGATCGCCCGGTTCATGGCGGCTTTCAACCCCCCGTAGAGCATGTCGCCAGGATAGGCACGTTCCGCGCGGCTAGATGTGATGTTGACAATACTTCCGCGGGTTTCTTTGGCTTTCATGTGACGCGCGACGGCTTGTAGTGTCAACAGGTATCCTTTGAAGTTTAGGTTGATCAAGAAGTTGATGTCATCCAGCGACATAGTAAGAATCGAGTCAACGCGAGTGACGCCGGCATTGTTGACCAAAAAATCGATTCGACCGAAATGATTGATCGTCTCGTTCACGATCCTTTCTGGAACATTCTCGTCCTGCATGCTTGCCTGCATCACCAGGCAGCGAGCCTTACCTTCGTCTTCAATGAGCTGCGCTACCTCGCACGCCTCGGTTTCTTTTGTCGCGTAAGTGATCGCGATATCGTATCCGTTTTTACTCAAAAGCGTTGCGATACCGGCTCCAATCCCACGGCTACCACCGGTAATCAACGCAACTTTGCGGTCATGATCCATAAATACGCCCCTTTTGGCCGGGAAGGTTATGCGAGATGTTTCTTGATTGACAGAGGGAGACTCCGGTGCGATTCGCCTGAACCCCTCACCTGCGCGAAAATCCTCTATCCTTTAATCGCACCGGCGACCAGGCCGCGCATATACGACTTTTGGAGCAGCATAAAAATGATGATCACCGGCACAACGGAGAACATTGCCCCTGCCATCAACACGTTCCATCGACTGAAGGCCGATTGATCCAGGTACATGATGCCCAACGGAAGTGTATACCACCGCCTGGTTCGAAGTATGATCAACGGCCATTGGATGCCATTCCAGGAACTCACGAAGTTGAAAACGGCTATCGTACCGATGACGGGTAAAGCCAGAGGCATATAGATCCGAGCGTATATTCCGATCAACTTGCAGCCGTCTATTCTGGCAGAATCAAACAACTCATGGGACAGCGACTTGAAATAGTTCCTGAACAGGAAGACCGCAAATGGCCCACCGCCATTGATGACCGGCAACACAAGACCGAGAAGCGTATCGGCCAAACCCAGAGCGACCATGTTGAGGTATAAAGGAATTTGCACGGTCAATCCGGGAACAAGAATCAGCGCGATGAATCCAACAAAAACGAACTTCTTACCGGCAAAATCGATATGAGCCAGGGCAAACCCCATCATAGAATATACGGCAATGACGCCCAGAACTACAGTGACGCTAATAGTCATGCTGTTCACAAAGTACCGAGAAAAATCGAGTCGCGCCCACACCTCGGCGTACGTTCCAAATTGAAACCCATCGCGAGGCCAAATGGTTGCCGGACTGTTCAAAGCTTCCATTGAAGTTTTCAGGGACGTACCGATCATCCAGACAAACGGATAGAGGCACATAGCTGCAAACAAGAGAAGAACGAGATACTTGGACAACTCTGCGATTGGATTGTTTTTGACTGCCCTCAATTTCTTCACCTTCTAGTTTGTTTCGCTTCGGAACAGCTTCATGCTCAACAAAGACAATCCGAGTGTCAGAACGAAAACAGACCAACCCATCGCGGTTGCCAGCCCATACCGTTGCAACTCAAATGCGTTTTTGAACACCAGGGTGCCAACCACATCGGTTGCGCCACCCGGCCCGCCTCCTGTGAGGACCCAAATATTCTCAAACATCTGAAAGGCCTTATTGAGTTCATGGATAATTATGATAATTGTTATCGGCTTGAGCAGAGGCCACGTGATGTACCAAAGCGTTTTCACTTTGCTTGCGCCGTCGATTTCCGCAGCTTCGTAAAGCGTTTCGTCGATGCTCGCCAGACCCGCATAGTATAAGATCATCGTTCCGGGAATGCCGGCCCATACGGTCGTAATGATTACGCCGATGATCGCTGTACGGGGATTCCCCAGCAATCCTTCTCTGACGACAAGAAATTCCAGCCCCAAGGCCGAAAACATTCTGTTTAAGAACCCAAAGGCGCCAAAAAGGCCTCTCCATACGTAGAAGATACCGACGCCGCTGGCAACCAACGGAAGGAAGTAGACCGTTCTCAAGGCGCCTGAACGTTTGGTGTTGGTCACCATGAAGGCTAGACCCAAAGCAATCGGGATAACAAAGAATATTGTAAAAAAACCTATTCTAATATTGTTAAATAACCCCAAAAAAAAGATTCTGGTGTTTATCGCGCTACCGCCGAACAGGAAGTACCGGAAATTATCCAACCCGACGAAACGTGCGGTGCCCGCGAAATCAACGCCTGCCCAATTGTGGAAACTCAGAAAAACGGAAAACAGGACACTATATAGACCAACAGAGAGAAAAAGCAGTATAGCCGGTAAACAGAAGAGGTACCCGGCCACCGTTTCCTTAACCTTCCTTCTACTTATCATCAATATCCAACCCCTTCCTGATTACGAGCGCCACGGAATAAACACGAGATAAATGCGACCGAAGTACAAGCCACCAACGTACCGACGCGGCACGGATGACTCGTACTCCGGGTCAACCGACATCAACCCAATGCCGGAGGCGTCCTTTCGAACACAAAGAGCGAGCGAAAGGGCTTCTGATCAGTTGCCGCCCGCTGCTTCAGCTGCTGCGTTTGCATCGAATCTCGCTGCGACTTCCCGAGCGGTCAAGTCTCCTGTGATTATCCTCTGCATATCGTTATAGAGTTCACCCCACTCAGCTCTTCGGCCGATACTGTCCGGGTGATTATCGACGAGAGTCACTACATTCGGCTCGTCGCTGAACCCGTCGTACATGTTCTGTAGAACGGGGATGAGCTGGTTTGTGTGTCCGCCAAGGTTCGCCGCAGGCAGAATGTAGGCGTCGTTGGCCAGAGCGACGGCTCCTACCGGATCTGCGGTAAGGAATTCTACCAGAGCCCAGGCTGCATCCTGATTTGGTGACGAAGCACTGATAGCCAACGCCGTCAAGGTAAACGAGTTTCGCAGAAACTGATCGTGTCTGGAGCCTTCCAACAATGGTACTGCAAACGACGATACGTTGGAAACATCCATACCCATGGCACTCAGCTGCCCGAACGTGAATGATCCGCCCAGAAGATAAGCGGCTTGACCGGCAGCAAACGCTTGGTCAGCCTCGTCGATATTCATGGCGATAGATCCGCGCAACAACACATCGGCTTTAACCATTTCCTCAAAAGCGAGCAGAGGTTTGATGTTTTCCGGATCGCTCATTTTTTCTTGACGATTGATCAGCCCAACAGACGTTTCAACACCCAGGTAGCTTGCCTCCACCGCACGGCCCATCCAATTGTAATAAACATCTGAAAGACCACCGGCAAAGACGAATCCAGCACGATTCGTTCCGCGCGCTGCTGCAGCCGCAAACTCAACGAACTGCTCAAAACTCTCGGGCACCGTATCTTCGAGTCCGACTTCTCTCAAAATGTCGTTGTTGGCGTAGATGGTGAAGAAGCCACCGACATCAAGCGGTATCTGGTGAATATCACCTGCTTGAAGCCCCAAGACTACGGAACTAGTCTGTGGATCACTGGCCCAGTTTCTCACATCCCGGTCTCGAACTATTGAATTGTTAAATGCAGTCGCGCCGAATCTCGCTCGAAAATCGTCCGTCACTCTGTCGTTGAGATTGACTAAGGTATTCTCGAACCCTAATCCACGAGCCGCCCACCAGTTGATAACGTCAGGTAGGTCGCCGGAGTTTGCCGCAGCAATTACCCTTTGTCTATAAGTTTCGTCAGGGGAAAAAGCCTCGACCGTGACACGATTCCCGGTAGCTTCTTCAAACAGCCTGCCTGCCGCCTCAAAACCCGGAGCCATGGCTATTTTCCATGTCCAGAGCGTTAAACCGGCAGCGTCGTCGGTCGTGGCAGCCTCTTTCTTGCCTCCTGATACGGCAAGTCCTGTCACGAACAACGCCAGCACTAAAACCAAAAAAAACCGTCGCATACATTCCTCCCTAAATTCACTAACGATTCGTTGTTCGACCGCTACAGCGAGTCACTATAACAACGATTCAACGAAGCCATTATCGCATCAGACGGAAACCTCGTTATTCTTGTTGCCTGAAACACCTCCACGCAGTTCATGTATTACAAACCAGCGCCGAATGCATTGTTCAACGCTTACTCGTCCCTGCAGGCAAGATTGTCTCATGCAAATTGCGCTTTGTCAATAAAATAATTAGTTTGTATTATCAAAGATTTCGGCGTTTGTTAGCATGTACAAAGAGGGTTTGTATGGTATAATAAACCTGATCGGTAGCTACATGCTCGTAGACTTCGAGAGGAATCAGGCGGAATAGACATGGTAAACAGACAAAAAAAACCAATGTACCAACAAATCAAAGACCACATACTGGCCATGATCGAAAAAGCCGATTTTGCTCCGGACACGCCACTGTGCACGGAGAAGAGTCTCTCGGATAGATACGGGGTAAGTCGAGTAACTGCCGGTCGCGCGATTAAGGAACTTGAGATGAGTGGCATTTTATATCGTAAGCGCGGTGTCGGCACCTTTGTGAGGTTGGATGAGCAGGTCGCGGCACGCCCCATTGATCTCGGGCCTGCCGCCAATGAGAACGGACAGGAGAGCAAGGTTTTCGCTCTCGTAGTGCCATTTCCTATTACGCAGGGCGGTTTTCTTCGCTCGGTATCCGCGACAACGAACAAACTCGCGAACCACAATCACCACCTTACAATCCAGATATGCGAACCGGATGAATCCGCTGAACGTCGGACTCTCGCTCAACTCGTGAAGCAAGATGTCGACGGTATAGTCTTTTATCCGAATATGATGAGCACTCACGAGGACATTTTTCATGAATACGTGGATCGGGGCAAACCGGTCATTATCCTTGACAAACCTCACGATTACGAGAATCTCAGTTGTATCGTATGCGACAATTACACGGGAAGTTATCAACTGACGAAACACTTGGTCGACTACGGGCACAGGCGGATTGCCTACTTGTCTCGTTTTGACACTACCCAGAGGAACAGTATCCGTGATCGGTACAACGGATTCAGCGACTGTATGCGTGATGAAGCTATTCGAGTAGACGAAGGCTGTGTCAAGATGAACCTCTCGTCTGAGCACCAATTGCTCAAGCATGTCGTGAACCAGCTGCACAAGGCCGGCGTGACGGCTATCATGTGCGAGAATGACGAGTTCGCTTTTTATATCCTTATGTGCTGCAGAAGTTTATCGATTCATGTGCCATCCCGGATGAGTGTCGTCGGCTTCGATAATTCCAGTTGGTCAACGACAGGAAACGCGCAACTGACGACCGTTGATCAGAACTTTGAGTTAATCGGAGAACAAATAGCGGAACTGTTTCTCGACACGGAATACGAGTCAAGACATATAGTAATCCCGGCAGAGCTCATACCACGAGATTCAAGCGGTCCGGTCAGACAAGGATAGTCAATGATAAAAGCTCACATTCGTGGAGCCGTCGAGATTCGATAACAAACACACAGGAGCATCGAATGGAACGACCCAATGTGATCGTAATGATGTGCGATCAGATGAAGGCGACGGCGAGCCATCTGTACGGGAACACATTCTGCGAAACACCGTCGATGGCGCGGCTCGCGAGCGAGGGCGTCATGTTTCAACACGCGATCACGCCGCATCCCTTGTGCATGCCGGCGCGTATATCGTTGTGGACATCGCAGTTTCCGCATTCGCACGGCGGCCGGCGGAACGAAACGCCGATGATGGCGGACGCGGTGCATGCGTTCAAGATTTGGAAGGATGCGGGATATCACTGCGGATTGATCGGAAAGAACCACTGTTTTGAAGCCCCGAGCGATCTCGACCTGTTCGATACCTGGTGCGAAATGGATCATCACGGCATACCCGAGAATGCGCATCATGCAGGCCTGCCATGGGTGCGTCCGCCAAACGAGGTGCGCGCCGCGCACGCCACC
>PXAT01000159.1 GCA_003565775.1 Ectothiorhodospiraceae bacterium
ACACGAAGACCGTAAGCACCGGCATCAATGCCAGGATGAACAGCAGACCCAGACCCATGGGATAGCTCCCTTGTTGTTGTCTTGCCCGACAGGGGAACGTGACAGCTTAAGGAAACACTGACTTATTCTCACGCCTGCGTTGGCATCCGCCCGCTCGGCGAATGACTTACCCCGGCCAAGCCGCATAGGGACAGATTGACACCCAGCGGCAAGACACGCGTGGTTTCGCGCCGCTGGGCACGGAGTGTTGTAATGGCGGGAGTATCAGGCCGCCGACGAGATCCCATGGCAACCCGCAGCCGCACGACGCTCCGTTCCAGACGCACCTCCGCGACGGAAGCTCCCGTGGATACCGTGCAGGCACTCGACCGGGGCCTTCGGCTGCTGCGCCTGCTCTCACATCAGGAACAGGGCGCGCTGCTCACCGACCTGGCGACGGAACTGGGTCTGGCCGCATCGACAACCCATCGCCTGCTGGCAACACTGCAGCAGGCCGGGTTCGCGGAACTGGAAGACGAAACCGGACTGTGGCGGGTCGGCGTCGAGACGGTGCCGGTCGGCAGCGCCTATCTGCGCGGGCGGGACGTGGTGAGTCTGGCGCGACCGCTGATGCGGCAACTCACCGAAGCATCCGGTGAGACCTCCAATCTCGCAATCCGGCGCGAGGCGTTTGCCGTATATCTGTCCCAGGTGGAATCGCGCGCCATGGTCCGTGCCTTCTCCCGCATCGGCGACCGCGTACCGCTGACCTGTTCCGGGGTCGGCCTTGCCCTGCTTTCGCGCGCGGAGCCCGAGCAACTGGATCAGCTGGTCGCCGAAGCCGGTCTGCCGGTGAAAACCGGGAAGTCGATCGGCAACCGGGCGCAACTGGATCGGGCCCTGGACGACGCACGGCGGGACGGCTACGTCATCGATGACGAGGCTCAGGTACCCGGCATGCGCTGCGTCGCGGCGCCGTTTTTCGACACCTGGGGCGAGGTCGCGGCCGCGATTTCCATTTCCGGCCCCAGCAGCCGGATCACGCCGGAACGCCTGCCCGAGCTGGGTCGCCTGGTCGCTGACACCGCTGCGCGGATCACCGAGCGCCTGGGCGGCAGGAGTGACCGAACTTAAGGAAACGCTGATCTGACAAACCCCACCGAATGCCCTAACCTGTCCCGAAGGGATACGTCAGTGTTTCCTTAACCGAAAGACCGAAGCGGGGGTGCGCCCCGGCAATCTGCCAGTCGCGGAATGCCAGGGCGCTGAGAAACACCCTTTGAACCTGATCCGGCTCGTACCGGCGAAGGGAGCTTCGATGATGCCCTCATCGTCGCCGTTCTCCGCTTCGTGTTTGCCACTCGCTTCAATCGAGGTAAACGCGATGAGCAGCACCCAGACCAAAGCCTTTTCCGCCCAGGACGCCGCCGTCCTCAACGACGAAGTGACCACGCCGCTACCCGGTTCCCGCCGCGTCTACGTCACCGGCAGCCGACCGGATCTGCGCGTGCCCATGCGGGAAATCCAGCAGTCGCCCACCATCGGCAGTGGCGGCACCGAGGAAAACCCGCCCATCACGGTATATGACACCTCGGGGCCGTATACCGACCCCGACCAGACCATTGATCTGCTGAAGGGGCTGCCGGAACTGCGGCGCACCTGGATCGACGAACGCGACGACACCGAACCGCTGGACGGCCCGACCTCGGAATACGGTCGCGAGCGCGCCGTGGATCCCGCAACCGCCGAACTCCGTTTTGCCCATATCCGCACGCCGCGTCGCTCCAGGCCGGGACGCAACGTGAGTCAGATGCACTACGCCCGCCAGGGCATCATCACGCCCGAGATGGAATTCGTCGCCATCCGCGAAAACCAGCGCATCGACGAGCTGCGGGACAAGCGCCTGCTGAAGCGGCATCCGGGCGAGAATTTCGGCGCCGATATCCCGGAGCGCGTGACGCCGGAATTCGTCCGTGACGAGATCGCCCGCGGCCGCGCCATCATCCCCTGCAATATCAATCACGCCGAACTGGAGCCGATGATCATCGGCCGCAACTTCCTGGTGAAGATCAACTGCAATCTGGGCAATTCGGCGGTGACCTCTTCCATCGAGGAAGAGGTCGAGAAGATGGTCTGGGGCATCCGCTGGGGCGGCGACACGGTCATGGACCTGTCCACCGGCAAGCATATCCACGAAACCCGCGAATGGATCCTGCGAAACAGCCCGGTCCCGATCGGTACCGTGCCGATCTACCAGGCGCTGGAGAAGGTCAACGGCAAGGCCGAGGACCTGACCTGGGAGATCTTCCGCGACACGCTGATCGAGCAGGCCGAACAGGGCGTGGACTACTTCACTATCCACGCCGGGGTGCGTCTGCCGTTCGTGCCGCTGACCGCCGACCGGGTCACCGGCATCGTCTCCCGCGGCGGCTCGATCATGGCCAAGTGGTGCCTGTCGCATCACCGGGAAAGCTTCCTGTACACCCACTTCGAGGACATCTGCGAGATCATGAAGGCCTACGACGTCTCCTTCTCGCTGGGTGATGGGCTGCGGCCGGGTTGCATCGCCGATGCCAACGACGCGGCGCAGTTCGCCGAATTGGAGACGCTGGGCGAGCTGACGCAGATCGCCTGGAAGCACGACGTGCAGGTGATGATCGAAGGCCCGGGTCACGTGCCGATGCAGATGATCAAGGAAAACATGGAGAAGGAGCTCACCGCCTGCGCCGAGGCGCCCTTCTACACCCTGGGTCCACTGACCACCGACATCGCACCCGGCTATGACCACATCACCTCGGCGATTGGCGCCGCGCAGATCGGCTGGTATGGCACCGCGATGCTCTGCTACGTCACGCCGAAGGAACACCTGGGTCTGCCCGACCGGCAGGACGTACGCGACGGTATCATCACCTACAAGATCGCGGCGCATGCCTCGGATCTGGCCAAGGGGCATCCGGCGGCGCAGGTGCGTGACAACGCGCTGTCGAAGGCGCGCTTCGAGTTCCGCTGGGAGGACCAGTTCAATCTCGGCCTGGATCCGGACAAGGCGCGGGAATTCCATGACCAGACCCTGCCCAAGGAAGGGCACAAGGTCGCCCATTTCTGCTCCATGTGCGGACCGAACTTCTGCTCCATGAAAATCACCCAGGACATCCGCGACTACGCGGATGCGAAAGGGCTGAACAGCACGGACGCCATTGCGAAGGGCATGGAAGAGAAGGCATTGGAGTTCAGGAAGAAAGGCTCGGAGATTTACCAGACCGACTGAGCCACGACGACGCGGCTGTTGCCTCACCCCGAGGCATCAGCCATTGCTGCTGCTCGGCTGGGCGGAGCGTCCGCGGACAGCGCGGAAGACCCTGCCCCATGCGGGCCGCAGACCGTACGGGGTCGGTCAGGGCTTAATCCATGGCGCATCCCCGGCTGACGGGGATGGAAAACCATTGGATCGGCAACCCCCCTCCGGTAAACTTTCTTCAAACCCAGCGCGCATTGCCTATCCTGGCCGCGCGCCGCCACTGGAGCACCGATTCCATGACGGCAACGATGAATGCTTTCCATAACGGCGACGATTCCGGCAACGACCCGCGCTTCATGCTGACCGTGCTGGCCGGCGGCATGGCAGTGATGCTGCTTGCCACCACGGAGATGCAGCATGCTCCGTCGACCCCGCTATTCGCCGGCGGCCAGATCCCCATCGTCGACAACGTCAGGGAAATGCGCCCGCAGGGTCCGCCGCCGGTGTTCGATGTGGATCAACTGACACCGGAAGAAGTCGAGCAGCCGGTAGCGGCGACGCCGTATTCGGGTTCCGTCGACAGTCGCAGCCGTGACAGCGGCAACCTCCGGGCCCGTCCGGAACGCTAAGGAAGCGCTGACCGTCATGCGTACCCGGCTCCTGCATCTGGCTACAATTCCGCTCCTCTGCACCTCACTGGCGCTTGCCGGGGTCTCCGTGGCGGATGATCTTGACGAACGCGAAGCCCTGGCGATGGCCGTCACCGACGAGCTTTTCGCGACGCTCTCCTCCGCCTTGCAGGATGCCGTCGAGGAAGGCGGCCCCGAGAACGCCATTGGCGTCTGCCGCGACATCGCCCCGCAACTCAAATCCGAACTCTCCCGCGAGACCGGCTGGCGCATCACGCGGGTCGGCACACGGGTGCGTAATCCGTTGCTCGGCAGCGCGGATGCCTGGGAACAGCAGGTTCTGCAGCAATTTCAGGAGAGCCTCGATGACGGGGCGGCACTGCAGGATCTGCGGCATTCCGAGCGTGTCGACGAGCCCGATGGGCAGACATTCCGCTTCATGCGGGCCATCGGCACTCAGGAGGCCTGCCTGGCCTGCCACGGCACGCGGGAAACCCGCCATGCCGATACCTTCAAGGTACTCGGCGAGCTGTACCCGCATGACCGGGCGGTCGATTACGAGCTCGGCGATCTGCGTGGTGCCTTCTCCGTCACCATGCCCGAACACGGCGAGTAATCCGGCCCGGGCAGGGTTGCGCTGAGCTGGGCGATCCGTTCAGGACCGGGAGCTTTCCGATTCGTCGGGCGCACGGTCTGCTTCACCATGCATCGGCCCGTCCCAGCCACCACCAAGCGCCTTGTACAGCGTCGCCATGGCGATCAGCCGGTCACGGGCTGCCGCCGTGCGGTTCAACTGGGCACCGAACAGGGCACGCTGCGCATCCAGCAATTCAATATAGGGCGTGAAGCCCCCAAGGTAACGTCGTTCGGCTGCCGCGACCACGTTGATCAGGGCCTGAACCTCGAGATCCCTTGCCTCGAGTTCCTCGTCGGCCGCGACCACCAGGGCCCAGGCGTCACCAACGTCACGGAAGGCTTCCATGATGGTTGCCCGGTATTGGACCTCGGCGATTTCCCGGCGCGCCTCGGCGCCCGAGACCGATGCCTGCCGTCGGCCGAAATCCAGGATCGGCGCGGTCACGGAACCGAACAATTCGTAGAGCGAGGCATTACTGGTGAAAAGATCGCCGATATGCGTTGCACCGGTACCGGCGATGGCCAGCAGGTCGACCCTAGGGAACCACTCGGCCCGGGCCACACCGATATCGGCATTGGCCGCCACCAGAAACGCTTCCGCCGCCATGATGTCCGGCCGCCGCCCCAGCAGATCGGAGGGCAAGACATCCGGCAGGTCGGTGATGGCCTCGTCCATGTCCGGCAGGCCGTCGTCACCGAGATCCTCCAGCCCGCTGAGGACCGCCCCCAAATCCCCTACCAGAATCGCCAGGGTCCGGCGCGCCCGATTCTCCGCCGCTTTGAGCGCCGGCAGTTCGGCGCGACTGGTCTGCAGCTCCGCCTCGGCCTGACGCAGCGGCAGCTCGGCAATCTCCTCGGACCGGAACCGGGCCTGTTCAAGGCGCAAGGATTCCTGCCGCGAGACGATGGTGTCTTCGGTAATCTGAATCTGATCGACCACGGCGCGGTACTCGAAATAACTGGCAACCACGTCGGTGATCACGGCCAGCCGGATCGCATCCCGCCCGAAGGCCGATGCCAGCAGATTGGCGCGGGCCCCCTCGGTCGCGCGCGCCAGGCGGCCCCAGAGATCGACCTCGTAACTGAGGGCGCCGGCAACCACGAACTCGGATCCCGTGCTGCCGCCGGTGAGACCGGGATTCTCCCGTTCAGCTTCGATGAAGCCGCTGATGGAGGGAAACCGGTCCGCACGGCGGAAACCCAGTTCGGCGCGCGCCTCCATCATCCGCGCAGCCGCCAGTTCGATATCGAGATTGTTCAGCTGTGCACGCTCGATCAGGCTGTCGAGCACCGGATCCTCGTAGCGTTTCCACCACATGCCGGGCTCCTCGCCCCCTTCCATGGTCACGCTCAGTTCCGTCGGCCACTCCGCCGGCAAGGCCAGATCCGGCCGCTCGTAGTCAGGACCAACCAGGGCACAACCGCCCAGCAGACCCGCCCCGAGCAGTACCGACCCCATGACGTTCCGGGACAACCGGGCCGACCCCTTATCGCCCGGGGCCGCGGCAGGTTCCTGCTGACGGACATTCCTGGTCGGCGTCGGAAGAAATCGGGATTTCCTAACCATCGGTCTGCGCCTCCGCCCTGCGCTCTGCCCGGATCGCGCTCGCGCGATCCGTCAGCATCGTGATCAGGTAATAGAACAT
>PXAT01000020.1 GCA_003565775.1 Ectothiorhodospiraceae bacterium
CGTTGCACGCCGTCGCGCTCGAGAGCCGTTCTTGCGAACTGGCTAGGAGCAGGTCGCCTCGGGTAGCGGGGCTACCCGGGGTGGCATGCGACACCGCCAGGCGTGAGAACGGCCCGAGCCCTGCGGGTGACCAAAACCGGTCTCGGGCGCAGGCGCGGGAGTGGACCAGTGTTTCCCTATAGCTCTATCCCCGGCGCGTCACGATCGATTTCGGGCACCCCGGTGTCCAGTTCCAGCGTCCGTTCCTCGCCGTCCTGCCAGTAGCGGATCTCCGCTGGCTCGTCCGCTGGGCTACTGCGGATCAGGTCGAGGAACGCCATCGGATTTTCCGGCACTTCGCCGTCTACCGACAGGATCATGTCGCCGGCGGCGAGGCCCTGTTCGGCGGCTTCGCCGCGCACTCCGCTGACCAGCACGCCATCCTCGTCCGGCAGGCCGAGGGCCTCGCGCAGGTCGTCGGTCAGCTCGACCACCGTGATGCCGACAGCAGTCACTACCTGATCCTGGTCCAGCCCCTCGTACTCCAGGTCACGGGCACTGATCAGAATCGTCGGTGCCACCAGGATCGTCGAACCAGTGCGCGCAGCAAGAGCCAGGGCGTCACTGGGGCGGCTGTCCACCAGCAGGGAGCGGTCGCCACCGTCGATCTCCAGATCCAGCGCACCATGGTAGGTGCCATCCCGGAGATCATCGATGAAAATGCGACTCAGCCGCGCATCCAGCGCGGTCAGCAGATCACGCATCAGGTCATGGGTCTGCGGACGCGGCGGCTCCTGGCCATGCAACGCCAGCATGATGGCGCGCGCCTCGGCGACACCGATGGCGATCGGCACGAGATCGCCGGACACCGGCTCGCGCAGCAGGACCACCGGCGTACGGGTCTGCGGATTGATGCCGATGGTAGCGAGTTCCACCGCCACCATGTCGTCGACATCCAGCGCAAGCTCACGCGCCTGGGCCGGCTGCAACGACACACTCAGGAGCGCCAGCACCATGCCGAAGGCGAGCAACGCCCGACCGGCTGCAGACGATCGGGCGGTGGACCGGGATCCGTCTCGTGCGGGGGAATCGATCAGCCTTGTCCTGGATTGCATGCCGCCTCCGGTTTGGACCTGACAGTGTCGACAGGATCACCTCTCTCGGGGCCCTGTCCCGTGTAGCATCCGATTTTCAGTCTATCGCTCAAGGGACACTGTCGTCATGAAACCGTTTCGCCGGATGTTTGCGCTCGGACTGGTGATGCTGCTTGTCGCCTGTGGTGGCGCCCCGACACCGCAGCTGGCGCCGCTGCCCGGCGATGCACGCGTTCTGGCGTTCGGTGACAGCCTCACCCGCGGCACCGGGGCCGGCGCCGCCGATGCCAGCTACCCGGCGCTGCTGGCCGAACGCATCGGCCGTGAGGTGATCAACGCCGGCGAGCCCGGGGAACAGTCCGCCGCCGGACTGGAACGCCTGCCTGCCATCCTCGATCGCGAGACCCCGGATCTGCTGCTGCTCTGTCATGGTGGTAACGACCTTTTGCGCAACCGCGACGAGGACGCCCTGCGCGACAATCTGCGGCAGATGGTGTCTCTGGCCCGCGACCGCGACATCCCGGTGCTGATGATCGCAGTCCCGGCACGGGCCCTGCCGCTGCGCAGCGCCGGCCTTTATCGCGACCTGGCCGACGAGCTCGATCTGCCGCTGGTGGCAGACGCGGTGGCCGACATCCTCGCCAGCCGGGACCTGCGCGCAGACCCGGTCCACCCCAATTCGGCCGGCTATGCACGACTCGCCGAAGCCGTGCATGAGGTTCTGGTCGCGGCCGGCGCCGTCGACTGAACCGCGGGTTCCGCGATGCAGGACAATGCGGTTTTTCTATACTTCGGGGCAGGTGGTTTCAGCCATGCCGATTGGCGTGTTGTCGAGGCTAACCCGGAGGAAACGATATGACCCACTATCACTGCACCGTGGAGTTCCGCGACCCCAGCGGTTGCATCCGGCATCATGTGCTGGATCTGGATGCGGGGACCAACGAGGACGCGATCGCGCAGGCCGAGCGGTCGCTGCGCGAAAGTGATCAGGCGGCCGACGCCCTGCGTGTCGAGCAGGTCGTCTGCTGGGTCGAGGAGCCTCACTGACATCGGAGCGGGCGAAACCGGCCAGGGCCTCCGGCTCGGGTGCCAATCGCACCGTGCGGTGCCCAGCCGGGGGAAGGCATTCCCTCTCCGGGATCGCCGTAAACCCGTCCCTGGGGCTCATCGGCCGCATCCCTGCGGCCGACGTCCCTCCGAGGAAACCCCCTACCCCGGCACGAACTGCAGTGCCGGATTCGGGGCAGTTACGGACCGCGATCCTCGTCCGACAGTAGGCTCATGTCGCTGGCGGCGGCTTCCAGTTGCTCCTCGCGGTCATCCGAGCCGAGACGGGCCTGCAACCGCACCTCGTTGGCCGAGTCCGCATGCCGGATCGCCTCGTCGTAGGTGATGCACCCTTCCTGATACAGCTGGTAGAGATGCTGATCGAAGGTGCGCATGCCCTGCTCGCCCGAGCGCTTCATGATTTCCTTCAGCTCGTGCCCCTCGCCGGCCCGGATCTTGTCCTGCACCAGCGGCGTGCCGATCAGAACCTCCACGGCCGGCCCCCGGCCACTGCCGTCCGGGGTGGGAATCAGCTGCTGCGCGATCACCGCCTTCAGGTTCAGCGACAGATCCATGAACAACTGGTTGTGCCGCTCCGGCGGGAAGAAGTTGATGATCCGGTCCATGGCCTGGTTGGCATTGTTGGCGTGCAGGGTTGCCAGACAGAGATGACCGGTCTCGGCAAAGGCGATGGCGTAGTCCATGGTGTCCTGACTGCGAATTTCGCCGATCAGGATCACGTCGGGCGCCTTACGCAGGGTGTTCTTCAGTGCGACTTCGAACGAGGCGGTATCGATGCCCACCTCGCGCTGGGTGACGATGCAGCCCCGGTGCTTGTGCACGAACTCGATCGGATCCTCGATCGTGATGATATGGCCGGTGCTGTTTTCGTTGCGATAGCCGATCATCGAGGCCAGCGAGGTGGACTTGCCGGTGCCGGTGCCGCCGACAAAGATGATCAGGCCGCGCTTGGTGGTGGACAGCTCGCGCAGGATCGGCGGCAGCCCCAGATCCTCGATCTTCGGGATCACGGTCTCGATCCGGCGCAGCACCATGCCGGCCTGATTGCGCTGATAGAAGGCGCTGACGCGGAACCGCCCGACGCCCTTGGCACTGATGGCGAAATTGCACTCGCGGTCGCGGGCGAAATCGGCGCGCTGCTGATCGGTCATGATCGCGGTCACGATCCGCTCGGCCTGTTCGTTGCTCAGCGCGGTCTTGGTCACCGGCATGATGCGACCGGACACCTTGACGCTCGGCGGCAGGCCCGCGGTGATGAACAGGTCAGACGCCTTCTTGCTGACCATCAATTCGAGTAGGGCATTAAAGTCCACGACGATCTCCCGGTGGCGTCAAGTTAAGGAAACGCTGAAGTATTCCCGCGCCTGCGCCCGAGACCGGTTTTGGTCATCTGGCAAGGCGCGGTGCCGGTTCGATAGTCATTCTACCGGGCCGGTGGCGCAACGCCGCCAGCGGCCAAAACCGGCCGGGCCTCCAACGCAGGCGTGCGAATACTTCAGCGTTTCCTTAGCTGAAAAGGTCCTTGTTCATGGCCTTGTTCCGTGCATCCCTGCTCGCCACAAGACCCTGTCGAACCAGCCCCTGGAGGCATTGATCCAGAGTCTGCATGCCGAGGGACTGACCGGTCTGGATCGAGGAATACATCTGCGCCACCTTGTCTTCGCGGATCAGGTTCCGGATCGCGGCGGTGCCGATCATGATCTCGTGGGCGGCAATGCGGCCGCCGCCGGACTTCTTCAGCAGCGTCTGCGAGATGACCGCGCGCAGGGATTCGGACAGCATCGAGCGGACCATGGACTTCTCGCCGGCGGGGAACACGTCGATGATGCGATCGATGGTCTTGGCCGCCGAACTGGTATGCAGGGTGCCGAACACCAGATGGCCGGTTTCCGCCGCGGTCAACGCCAGCCGAATGGTCTCCAGATCGCGCAACTCGCCCACCAGGATCGTATCCGGATCCTCGCGCAGCGCCGAGCGCAGCGCCTCGGCAAAACCGTGCGTGTCCTTGTGCACCTCACGCTGGTTGACCAGCGACTTCTTCGACTCGTGCACGAACTCGATCGGGTCCTCGATGGTCAGGATGTGCTCGTGGTAATTGCTGTTCTTGTAATCCACCATGGCCGCCAGCGTGGTCGACTTGCCGGAGCCGGTGGGCCCGGTGACCAGCACCAGGCCGCGGGGGTTGTCGGAGATGTCCCGGAACACCTGCGGGCAGTCCAACTGTTCCAGGGTCAGCACCTTGGACGGGATGGTGCGGAACACCGCGCCGGCCCCGCGATTCTGATTGAACGCATTGACGCGGAAACGTGCCAGACCGGGAAGCTCGAAGGAGAAATCGTTCTCGAGGAACTCCTCGTAATCCCGCCGCTGCTTGTCGTTCATGATGTCGTAGATCAACTCATGAACCTGTTTGTGTTCCAGAGCCGGCAGATTGATGCGCCGCACGTCACCGTCGACGCGGATCATCGGTGGCAGTCCGGCGGACAGATGCAGGTCCGATGCGTTGTTCTTGACGCTGAATGCCAGCAGATCCGCAATATCCATGCTGTGTTGTTCCCCGACAGTCCGTTACATTGAAAAAAGGCCTTCCGGTGCAAGGAGACACCAGTCCAGCCATGTCGTCCATCGCCAAGCGACTCGAAACCGTTCGCCAGCGCATCCGCTCGGCCGAAGCCGCTGCCGGGCGCGAGCCGGGCAGCGTGACCCTGCTCGCGGTGAGCAAGATGCAGCCTCTGCAGGCGTTGCAGGAGGCCATTGCCGCCGGTCAGCGACAGTTCGGCGAAAACTATCTGCAGGAGGCCGGCGACAAGCAGGACGCGCTCGACGCCGAACCCGATCTCTGCTGGCATTTCATCGGTCCGCTGCAATCCAATAAAACAAAACCCGCGGCGCAGCGCTTTGACTGGGTTCACAGTGTTGACCGTCTGAAGCTGGCGCGTCGTCTCGACGCGCAGCGTCCGGAGCATCTGCCACCGCTGAACATCTGCCTGCAGGTCAACATCAGTGGCGAAGACAGCAAGGCCGGTCTGACCCCCGAGCAGACCATCGAACTGGCGCCGGCCATGGCCGAATTCACCCGACTCAGGCTGCGCGGCCTGATGGCCATACCGGCACCCTGCGACGATCCGGATGAACAGCGCAAGCCGTTTCGTGCCCTGCGCGAACTGCAGCAGAGCCTGTGCGAACGCGGACTGTCGCTGGACACCCTGAGCATGGGCATGTCCGGCGATCTCGAGGCCGCCATCGCCGAAGGCTCGACCCTGGTACGCGTCGGCACTGATGTGTTCGGTCCGCGACCGGCCCCCGACCACAGCAACTGACGAGGTGTCCCAGATGGACCAGACAGAGATCGCCTTCATCGGTGGCGGCAACATGGCACGCAGTCTGATCGGTGGGCTGCTCGCCGATGGCCTTGCGCCGGACACGCTGCGGGTCGCGGAACCGGATGCCGGGCGCCGCGAGGCGCTGGCCAGGGACTTCGGGGTCGTGGTCACCGAGAGCAACGCGCACGCAGCACAGAATGCCGACGTGGTTGTGCTGGCGGTCAAGCCGCAGATCATGCGCCAGGTCGCGGTCGAGCTGGCGGCCGGCATCGGCGACGGCGATGTGCTGGTTCTGTCCATTGCCGCCGGACTGCGGGCGGCGGACCTGACCCGCTGGCTCGGCGGCAAGGCCGCCGTGGTGCGTGCGATGCCGAACACACCGTCGCTGTTCCGCGCCGGCGCCACCGGACTGTTTGCCAACGACCGGGTCAGCGAGAGCCAGCGCAGCATGGCGGAGTCGTTGATGCGGGCGGTCGGCCTGACCTGCTGGCTGGATACCGAAAAGGAACTGAACGCCGTGACCGCCGTCTCCGGCAGCGGTCCCGCGTATTTTTTCCTGCTGATGGAAATGATCGAGAATGCCGGTGTGGAACTGGGCCTGAATCCTGATACCGCCCGCCTGCTGACCATCGAGACCGCGCTCGGCGCCGCACGCATGGCGCTGGAAAGCGAGCACGACCCGCAGACCCTGCGCCGGCTGGTGACATCCCCCGGTGGCACCACCGAGGCGGCCATCAACAGCCTCGAGGATGCGGACATCCGCGCCCTGATGAAACACGCCGTCAATGCCGCGGCCCGACGCGCCGAAGAACTGGGACAACAACTCGGAGAACAATGAAATGAGTGGTAATTACGTCACCGACCCGGTGGGCTTCCTGATCGAGATCCTGTTCGGCCTTCTGATCCTGGCGGTGATGCTGCGCTTCCTCCTGCAACTGGTGCAGGCCAACCCCTACAACCAGATCGCGCAGACGCTGGTGCGGATCACGCAGCCGGTGCTGGCACCGGTACGGCGACTGCTGCCGAGTGGCCGCCGCGTGGATACCGCATCCATCGTCCTGATGGTGGTACTGCAGTTCGTCTCGCTCGCACTGCTGATGCTGATCGCCGGGCGCGGCCTCAATCCGGCCTTCCTGCTGGTGCTGTCGGTGGCCGAGCTGATCAACCTGCTGCTCAACGTGTTCCTGTTCGCGATCATCATCCGGGTGATCCTGAGCTGGGTGAATCCCGGTGCGCAACATCCCGGGATCGAACTCATCGACAATATTACCGAGCCGGTGATGGCCCCGGCCCGGCGTCTGATTCCGGCCATGGGCGGTCTCGATCTGTCGCCGATTGCGGTGATTATCGGCATCCAGTTGTGCAAGATGCTGTTGCTGCCGCCGTTGCGGCAACTTGCGTTCGCGGTCGGCTGACGCGTTGCTCGCCGGGCGAGCGGTCAGTAGACTCCCACACCTTCCCGCTGGCGCGCCCCGGACCTGTCGATGTCAATGGAACTGCCGGCCGACTCCGTCGGTTATGTCACGCCGAAAAGCCTGCATTTCGACCAGCCGCTGTCACTGGACTGCGGCCGGTCGCTGCCGAGTTTCGACCTGACCTACGAGACTTATGGCGAGTTGAATGCCGACGCCAGCAACGCCGTGCTGGTGATGCATGCACTGTCCGGCAATCATCATGCGGCCGGCTATCACGAGGGTGCGCGCAAGCCCGGCTGGTGGGACGCCTGCATCGGCCCCGGCAAACCGATCGACACCAATCGCTTCTTCGTCGTCTGCAGCAACAACCTCGGCGGTTGTCACGGCTCCACCGGCCCGCTCAGCACCAATCCGGAAACCGGCCGGCCCTATGGCGCGGACTTTCCGATGGTTACGGTCGGCGACTGGGTCCGCAGCCAGGCCCGCCTGGCCGATCGTCTCGGCATCCGGCGCTGGGCCGCCGTGGTCGGTGGCAGCCTGGGCGGCATGCAGGCTCTGCAGTGGAGCATCGACTATCCGGAGCGCTGCCATGCAGCGGTGATCATCGCCGCCGCGCCCTCGCTGTCGGCCCAGAACATCGGCTTCAACGAGGTCGCACGCCAGGCGATCATGGGCGACCCCGACTTCCATGGCGGCCGCTATGCCGAACACGGTGTGCTGCCGGCCCGGGGCCTGGCGCTGGCACGCATGCTGGGGCACATCACCTATCTGTCCGATGACGCCATGGGCGCGAAATTCGGCCGCGGTCTGCGCAACGGCAAGCTCGGCTTCGCCTTTGATGTCGATTTCGAGGTGGAAAGCTATCTGCGCTACCAGGGCAAGTCCTTCGTCGGCGGCTTCGATGCCAACACCTACCTGCTGATGACCAAGGCGCTGGACTACTTCGATCCGGCCGCGGCACACGGCGACGACCTGGCCGCCGCACTGGCCCGCGGCAGAACCCGCTATCTGGTGGTCTCGTTCACCAGCGACTGGCGCTTCTCGCCGGCGCGCTCCCGCGAGCTCGTGCGCGCCCTGCTCGATCGCGACCGCGACGTGGTCTATTCCGAGATCGAGGCGCATCAGGGGCACGACGCCTTTCTGATGCCTCTGCCCGATTACGCCAGCCTGTTTTCCGCCTACATGCAGGGTGTGGCACGGGAGGTCGGGGCATGAGCGAGCTACGCCCGGAATTCAGCATCATCAGCGACTGGATCCGCCCCGGTTCAAGGGTGCTGGACATGGGGTGCGGCGACGGCACGCTGCTCGGCCATCTGCGTGACACGCGACAGGTCACCGGCTACGGGCTGGAGATCGCGCCGGACAATATCCGGCGCTGCGTCGACGCCGGCATCAGCGTGATCCAGACCGATCTGGACGCCGGACTGTCGGACTTCGAGCAGGACTCGTTCGACTACGTGCTGATGACGCAGACGCTGCAGGCGGTGCGCTATCCGGAAAAGCTGCTCGACGAAATGCTGCGCATCGGTCGCCAGGGCATCGTCACCTTCCCCAACTTCGCGCACTGGCGATTGCGGCTGCATCTGGCAGTGCGCGGCCGGATGCCGGTCAGCAAGGCCCTCCCCAACAGCTGGTACGACACGCCGAACATTCATCTGTGCACGGTGCACGACTTCGAGGAACTCTGCCGCGAGAAAGGCATTCGAATCCTTGAGCGTACCCTGTGCGACGAGCGTTACCGCGCCGGGATCGGCGCGCGCCTGTTGCCGAATCTGATGGGGGCCATCGCGCTGTATCGCTTCGAGCGACATGGCGCATCCCGATGACGGCCCCGGCCGTCCCATGATCCTGCGGAGATTGTCATGCATCGAGCCTTGTCGATTCTGCCCTGCCTGCTCGCCCTGTTGTTGCTGATGCCCGCGGCCCACGCCGATCGCTTCGAGCAGCATGATGACCTGGAAATCCACTTCAACGCCATGCCCACCACACGCCTGTCGCCGGAGATCTCGGAGGCCCGGAGCATTCCACGCAGCCGCTTGCAGGGTATGGTACTGATCTCGGTGCTGCGCGATGGCGAATCGGTGCCGGCCCGCCTGCGCGGACATGTGGTTGACGACGCCGGCGATGAGCGCGAGATCCAGTTCCGGGAAGTGCGTGAAGGCGACTTCGTGAACACCATCGGCACATTCCGCATCAACGATCTGGAACGACTGCGCTTCGAACTGGAAGTCAGGCCGCGAGACGGCGATGCCCGGTATCCGATACGCTTCAGCGAACGCTTTCATGTCGACTGAGGCGGGCCCGGCTCGCAGGTCGACCACCAACGCCCCCGGGAGGTGCTCTTGAGCGTCATGCTGTTGACCCACGAAAGCTGTCTGCGCCACGACACGGGCAGCGGCCATCCGGAGAGCTCCGAGCGGCTGCGCTCGGTTCTGGAACGATTGAACCAGGACGACTTCGACTTCCTGGACTGGCGCGAGGCACCGGCGGTGGAGCGCGAACAGCTGCTGCGGGTTCACGATGCACGCTACATCGACGCGGTCCTGGACAGCATTCCGGCCGACGGTCTGTCGGCACTGGACACCGACACCTGGGTCAGCCCCGACTCCGGCAACGCGGCCCTGCATGCGGCCGGGGCTGTCTGTGCTGCAGTGGATGCGGTGATGGCCGGAGAAACCCGCCGCGCCTTCTGCGCGGTCCGCCCCCCCGGTCATCATGCCGAGCCGGATCAGGCCATGGGCTTCTGCCTGTTCAACAACGTCGCCGTCGCGGCGGCCCATGCCCGCGACGTGCACCATCTCGACCGCATCGTGGTGGTCGATTTCGATGTGCATCACGGTAACGGCACCCAGACCATGCTCGCCGGTGACCGACATTTCCTGTACGTGTCGAGCCATGAACATCCGCTGTTTCCGGGCACCGGCGGCGCCACGCCGCCGACCGTCAGCAACATCCTCAACCGCCCGCTGCCGGCCAACTCCGGGCCGGAAGACCTGCGGGCGCTGTACGAGACCGAGTTGCTGCCGGCCATCCGCCGATACGGACCGCAGTTGGTGATGATCTCGGCCGGCTTCGACGCCCCCTCCTCGGATCCGCTGGCAAACCTCAATCTCGGTGCCGCCGATTTCGCCTGGCTGACCGGTGAACTGGTTGCGATCGCCAACCGCTTTGCCAATGGCGCGGTGATCGCAACGCTGGAGGGTGGCTATGACGTCGCGGCGCTGACCGAGAGCGTCGCGGCCCACGTCCATGCGCTGGGGAAAGATGACTGAACCGTCACTGGTCGCGCGGTTTATGCACATCGGGGAAATCCACCGCCAGATCGGACGGCAGCACATGGCCGCCGGACCGTGAAACCGCAAGCCATTGAAATGAAGTCCGTTTTACGGTGTTCCAGCGGTACTGGCGAGGCGCATGGAGAAACGGAGCAATACTCCGGGCCGGATACCCTGAAGTTGTCCACACAGTTATCCACAGGACGGACGGCATGCCCCAAGACCGGAATCGGGTCAACGCTTTAGCCGGTATTCTTCAGGTTTTCTGCATGACCCTGCTGCAAGTCTCCAACGGTCAGCGCCGGATCGCGCGTACGTCGTCCAGAGTGATCCAGCCCAGCGGCAGCCCCCTGACCAGATGCCCGCCGGGCATCGCCGGCAGCATCCGCCGCCGGGTGGACAGCACCAGCCCGTCGCATTCCTCGTTGTCTTCCAACTGCTGACCGACACGCAGCACCGAACCGTACAGCCGCGGCACGGAATCGACCCGCCGCAGCAGCCCGGTGGCGTCGGTATAGAGGGTCTGTTCGGTGGACAGAGTCGGCACATCGGCAGGCAGGCGGATGCTCAGGCGGTACAGTCGCTCGCCACTGACGGTGACGCGACCGAGTTCCTCGACATGACAGCCATGGCGCAGCAACAGGAATGGCAGACACAGGTTCTGCCAGAGCGTCAGACCGCAGTAATAGGTCACATCCAGAGCATCCCACCAGAACCAGTGGCGCGGCGAGTGGAACACCGTTGCCGGCGCCGGGCGCTCCTCCAGCACGGTCCCGTCAGCATCCTGCAACCAGACCCGACTGGGCTGGAAACGGGCGGTCACACCCGCCCGCGGATAGCCGGTGATGGTCACGTCCGGGCTGGTGGTGGAGGCGGTGACTTCAAGCTGATCCAGCGGCTGGGTCTGAAAACGCGACGTGAACTCGACCCCGCCCATGCTGACCACGGCCATGATCGCCTGCAGGCCCTGCCAGCGCTCGGCGCCACCATGGGCGGCAATGATCTGCTCGAACAAGCCCGACACGCGAAACCTCCCCGTCGACCGGCACCCCCGCGGGGAGATGCCATGCGTCCGAGTCTAGGGAAAGACCGGGCGATTCGCACGTATGGAGGGGCAAGCGCCCGGCGTCCGGCGCCCGAAAACCCCGGCACCGAACCAACCAGCTGCCAATCCGGGACCTCTAAGCTGTATTCGAAGGGATTCTAAGAAAAGCGCTACCACGAAGAGCCCGAAGAGCACGAAGGGAAAACTCCCGGCAACAAGCTCTTTGCCCTTTTTCGTGTCCTTCGTGCTCTTCGTGGTGAATCTTTTCTTTGTGAATGAGCGAGCGGCCACGCCATGACTCAGCCGGGCCCTGATAGCCAGGCGCCGACCTCGCCCCTCGAACCTCGAACCTAAATCCTATGCGGACGCGCCAGATAGGCGCGCGACTGCATCTCTTCGAGTCGGCTGCGGGTGCGCTCGTACTCGAACCGCAGACGCACACCGCGGTAGAGGTATTCCGGTTCTTCCTCGGCGGCGATGATCAGCTTCACGTTCCGATCGTAGAACTCGTCCACCATGCTGATGAAGCGGCGCGTATCGTTTTCCCGACCCGGCCCCAGACGCGGCACGTCAGACAGCAGTACGGTGTGAAACTCGCGCGCGATCTCGATGTAGTCCTGGGCACTGCGTGGCCCGTCCACCAGGGTCTCGAAGTCGAACCAGATGACGTCCTCGGAGATGCCGAGAGCGGGGATGGAGCGGCCGTTGACGTCGATTCGTACATTCCGCCGCGGCGTTGTGGCCATGCCGAGACGTTTGAACTCTTCTTCCAGACGCGCGCTGGTCTCCGCGTTCAACGGCGTATGCCAGGTCTCTGCCTGCTCCAGGTAGCGCAGGCGGTAATCGGTGGGACTGTCGAGATGCAGCACCCGCGTGTGCTGGTGCAACAGGTCGATAACCGGCAGGAATTGCTCGCGTTGCAGGCCGTCCTTGTACAGCTGATCGGGCTCGACATTGGATGTGGCGATCAGCGTGATACCTCGCCGGAACAGCGCCGCCAGCAACCGCCCCAGCATCATCGCGTCGGTAATGTCGCTGACAAAGAATTCGTCGAAACACAGCACACGGGCGCGGGCGGCGAACTTGTCGGCGACCTTCTCCAGGGGGTCCGGGGTATCCGGCAGCACTTTCAGATCGGCATGCACCATCTGCATGAAGCGATGGAAGTGCAGCCGCTGCTTGTCCTCGAACGGCAGACTTTCGACGAAGGTGTCCATCAGATAGGTCTTGCCGCGGCCGACGCCGCCCCACAGATACAGACCCTCGACGCCGACCATGTGCTGCTTTTTCCTGCCCAGCAGGCCACGACGCCACCAGCTCTCGGGCTGTGGCGGCGGCTGTTCCACGAGGCGATGATAAACATCCTCCAGCGCGTCCACCGCCAGCGCCTGGGCCGGATCGTCGGTGAAATCGTCTCGTTGCAGATCCGCCTGATAGCGTTCCCTTGGCGTCATCGTTCCGTCACAGTTTTTGCACCGCCGCAGACGATAGCATAGCCCGCGCGGAGTCGTGGCTGGTCGCGGAACGGTGAGCGTGGCAACCTTCCCGCCACGACTGTGTCTCAGGGAATCACTGACTTATTCACACGCCGGCACTGGGGTCGTCATTTTCCAGAAGCGAGGTTCGCTGTGCGGAATTGCAGTCATTCTGCGGTCACGCGGCGCATCACGGCAGTCGGGGGAATGCGGCCCGGCCGGAGGGAAGCGTGGAACGGTGCACGCCTCCCTGGAGTCCCGGCCGGTTCCGGCCCCTGGCGGCGTTGTGCCGCCGGCCCGGTAGAATCGCTTCCGGACCGGCACCGCGCCCTGCCAGATGACCAGAACCGGTCTCGGGTGCAGACGCGGGAACAAATCAGTGTTTCCCTGATGGCGTTCTTTCTTAATCCCCGACTCTGGAGACCGTACCTTGGAACTGCTGGCGGAATTCGGCCTGTTTCTGGCCAAGACCCTGACGCTGCTGGGCGTGGCACTGGTCCTGATGGCCGGCATCACGGCGATGGCCAGCCGCAATCGACCGCAACAGCGCGACCGGCTGGTCATTCGCAAGCTCAACGACCGCTACCGCGACATGGAGCGCAGTCTGAGCAACGCGTTCCTTGATCGACGTGGCCGGCGGAAGCTGCGGCGACAGAAGAAACAGGAGGAAAAACTGGCCGCGGCCGGATCACCGGATCGAGAGCGCGTCTTCGTGCTGCGCTTTCACGGCGATCTGCGAGCCAGCTACACGGAGAATCTGCGGGAAGAGGTATCGGCCATCCTGACCCAGGCGCGGCCGGAAAAGGACCGCGTGGTGGCCTGCGTGGAAAGCGCCGGCGGCCTGGTGCACAGCTACGGCCTCGCCGCGGCGCAGCTGGCACGCATTCGGGATCACGGCATCGACCTCACCGTGGCGGTCGATCGGGTGGCCGCCAGCGGCGGTTATCTGATGGCGGCTGTCGGCCACCGCATCATCGCCTCGCCGTTTGCCATTCTCGGTTCCATCGGCGTGGTGGCACAGCTGCCCAACTTTCACCGCCTGCTGCAACGGCACGATGTGGACTATGAGCTGATCACCGCCGGCGAGCACAAACGCACCCTCACCATCTTCGGCAAGAACACCGACGAGGGTCGGCAGAAGATGCGCGAGGAACTGGACGACATCCACCGGCTGTTCAAGACCTTCGTGCACAGGTATCGCAAGGAGCTGGATCTCGACCGGGTTGCCACCGGCGAACACTGGTTCGGCGAGCAGGCGCTGGCGCTGGGTCTGGCCGACAGTCTGGAAACCAGCGACGACCTGCTGATGCGGCTCGGCCGCGAGTCGGATGTGTTCGAACTGCGCTACGAGAAGAAGCAGCCGATCACGCGCCGTCTCAGTCTGGCGATCGAAAACACCCTGGCGCGAGTATTCAGCGACCCTTCTCGATGAGGAAGTGGTACTCGCCGTCCTGCTGCCAGTGCGCCGCCATGCGGTGACTGGTCTTTTCAGTGAAGGCGAGGAAATCGATCTCGGCATGCGGGTCGGTGGCGCGCACCCGCAACACTTCGCCCGCGTTGAGCCGGTTGAGCTCGCGCTTGGTCTGCAGAATCGGTAACGGGCAGTTCAGGCCGCGGGCGTCCAGATCGTGATCGAACACCGTGGGGTCAGTAGCAGAATTCGTCATGCGCACAGTATACCGCCAGGGAAGAACCGATCCATTCGGCGCCGATATCAGGGAAGCGCTGGCTGCTTCCCGCGGCTAGCTCGCGACTTGTTTTGGTCATCCGGCAAGGCTCAGTGCCGATCCGGTAGCCGGTCTGCCGGGCGCTTTGCCCCAGGCATTAACCTCACTGTGTGGTGCCCAGCCGGGGTAAGGCATTCCCTCTCCGGGACCGCCGTGAACCCATCCCTGGGGGCTTGACGGCCGCATCCCGCGGCCGACATCCCTCCGAGGAAATGCCTCACCCCGGCACGAACTGCAGTGCCGGATTCGGGCCAGCGCCGAAGCCACGTCACACGGGTGCGCCACCAGCATCAAGCCGAGCGGGCGGGTGTCCTCGCAGCGTTCCGGAGCCGGCATCCGGCCGACCGGCATCGAAGCCTACCGGACGCGCCGCCTGTATTGCTCCGAGAAAAATGCGGACGCGGGAATACTTCAGCGTTTCCCTAGGTATAATGCGCGCATAAACCTTTTGTCAGGAGACTTTTCGAACCATGCAGGACGACGACAAACAACAGGATACGTCGGTGGATCCGCGGTCGTTCACCGACAAGCGCATTCTCGAAGAACACAGCCGCGAGGAAGTCGAACGCTGGAGAAAGGAAGCCGACGAAAGACACAAGCACTGGATGTCGGTCATGCACAACAGCTACGGGCGGGATTAAGGAAACGTGCGGAGAAGCCCCCGGCGCCCCCGCCCAGCTGAGTTGCGGCAGGGCTCCGCTCGTTTACAGGGAAAGATTTACCACGAAGAGCACGAAGGACACGGAGAAGGGCAAAGACCTTATCGCCGGGATTCTTACCCTTCGTGTTCTTCGCGTCCTTCGTGGTGCTGCTTTCCTTCAAGGGCCCCGGGTTAGGGGCTGGGGATTGGCGCCCAACTGTCGGTGGCGGGGTTTTCCGGGCGCCGGGCGCGTTCAGGGGTCGGGCCCCCGACCCCTGAATTCAAATCAGCCAGAGGCGGCCCATGCGCATGGCTGGTGCTGCGCCCGGGATCAGATCGCGGATCTGCCAGCCGATGGCGAGCGCACACAGCAGCATGCCCATCAGACTGGCGAACAGATGGGATGCGTGGCCCGAACTGAACCGCAATGCCGGCCCCAGCGCCTTATATAATAGCCACAGACTCCAGCCCAGCAGGGCTAGACTTAGCCAGTAACCCAGCGGTAATGGCCAGACCATGCGCGCCAGCGCTACCGGCACCAGAGCCAGCGCCACGGTGGCGGTGGCCGCGTCCAGGTCGCCACGACCGTCGAAGGCATCGGCCAGCAAGCTGGCGACGACGGCCAGCGCGAGACTGGCTCCGACGCTGGTGAGCCCGATATACAGGCCCCAGCGTGACAGGACCGGCATACCCTCCTTCGGGAGAGCCGGAGGATAGATCTGGAGCAGTTGCACCTGGACCATTACCGACAAGGCGACCAGCGGCAGCACGGCCAGTAGCAGACTCTGCCACCAGGGCGGCGGGCGATGGCTCCAGGCCTGCCCGGCGGCCGCGGGACGGAACAGGCCCGTGATGATCAACGGCCACGGCGCGGGCAGCATGCTTGCATCACTCTCGAAACGGCGACGCACAGCAGCTTACGGAACACAGGGGAGATCACCAATGAAAACCATCACTCGTTTCTGCCAGCACATGCCGGGCCGGTTCCGGCTTCTGGCGATCACGTTGGCCGCGCTGACGCTGGCGGCCTGCGGCAACGGCGAACCGCCGGAGACCATCAGCGCCTCCGGCGGCTATGAAGTCTGGGCCCTGGATCAGGGCACCCACATCGCCTACATCTACGACTCCGGACTGCAGGAGGTGGGCCGAATCGACCTCGGCTCCTATGGCGCGGAAGTGCCGCACATGATCGAGTTCAGTTCCGATCACCGGTATGCCGTGGTCGCCAATGTGGCCAGCGGCAACATCGCCATCATCCGCACCAGCGATCGCGCGGTGATCGATGTGATCGAAACCGGTCCGCGCACGCACATGGCCAGTTTCAGCCATGACGACACACGGATCCTGGTGGACGTGATCGGCGACGCCGACACCCGTCGCGACGGCAAGCTGGTGGAGATCCGTGCTGATCTGGACAACGAAACCTTCGAGATCGAGCGGGAACTGGTCATCGCCGATGACCCGATGTTCCAGGAAAACGAAGATAAATTCGAAGATACGGCCGCGATCTGCCACTACATGAACGCCGATCACAGCCATGCCTATGTCACGCTGGGCCCGGATCTCGACAACGGTGGCCTGCTGGTGGTGAACACCGAAGACCTGACCATCGAGAAATTGTGGGGCCCCGACGAACTGCGGGTGAACTGCGGCACCATGCTGACCCCGGACGGCCGGCACATGCTGGTCAACGGCGGTGGCGACGAGGTCGGCATCTGGTATGCCATCGATACGGAGACGCTGGAAGTCGTGCATGAAGCCAGCAGCGAAGGCATCGATGCCCACGGTGTGCGCAACCTGCCCAACGGCGAAGAGATCTGGATGGTCAACCGCGGCACCTCCGACGGCATTGTCATCGACGCCGAGACGCTGGAGGTCATCGACGAGATCCCGGACACCGGCATGACGCCGGACATCCTCGACTTCTCACCGGATTCCCGCTTCGCCTTCATCACCCTGCGCGGCCCGAACCCGGTGTCCATGCCGCACATGGCCAAGGGCGAAACCCCCGGCTTCAGCGTGATCGACGTCGAAAGCCGCACCCTCATCGGCCTGGTCATGCCTGACGAGGACAACGAGGACAGCGATTTCCACGGTATCGGCGTGCGCGTGATGGAGGACTAGAGAAACACTGATCGGTTCGCACGCCTTCCTTGGAGTCGCGTTTTTCCGAGGCAAAACGCGCTGCGCGGCCACGCATCGGCGGATCTCGTCTGGGGCTTCGATGCCGAGCGGGGGGATGTCGGCCGCAGGCGCGGAAATAGATCGATGTTTCCCTTCGGACGGGTTCACGGCGGTCCCGGAGAGGAAATACCTGACCCCGGCTGAGCACCACATGGCGAGGTTGACACCCAAAGCGAAAGGCTCGGCATCGCCGGGCTTTTTCATGTCTGGCAGGTGGGGCAGTGGAAGGTCGAGCGCTGGCCGATGACGCGCTGGCGGATCGGCGTGCCGCAGATCCGGCATGGCAGGTTGGTGCGGCCATAGACGCGCAGTTGCTGGCGGAAATAGCCGGCCTCGCCGCCGACGCCGACGAAGTCCCGCAGCGTGGTGCCGCCGGCGGTGATCGCGGCCTCAAGTACCTGGCGAATTGCCTGGGCCAGACGACGATAGCGCGCCAGGCCGACGCGGCCGGCGGCACGCGCCGGGTTGATGCCGGCCAGGAACAGCGCCTCGCTGGCGTAGATGTTGCCGACCCCGACCACGATCCGGCCATCCATGACGAAAGATTTCACGGTGCTGCGGCGACCGCGGCTGAGCCGGAACAGCAGGTCGCCGCTGAAGGCCGGATCCAGCGGTTCCGGCCCCAGGCTGGCGAGCAGCGGGTGCGGCGGCGCCGCGGCCGGCAACCAGTGCAGGCTGCCGAAGCGTCGCGGATCGTTGTAGCGCAGGCAGGTGCCGTTGCCGAGCAGGATATCCACATGATCGTGCCGCGCCGGCACAGGCACCGGCGGCGGCAGCACGCGCAGGCTGCCGGACATGCCCAGATGCAGCATCAGGCTGCCGGCGGCGGTGCGGAACAGCAGGTACTTGGCGCGCCGCTCCACGGTGCTGACCACACAACCGGAAAGACACGAGCCGAGATCCGCCGGCACCGGCCAGCGCAGGCGCGACTCGCGCACGGCGACCGCGGCCACGGTCTGCCCTGCCACGTGGGGCAGGATGCCGCGACGGGTGGTTTCCACCTCGGGGAGTTCGGGCATGCTTCAATCCCCCGGCGACGGAGCGTCGCCCGGATCCTGCATGCTGCCCGGATCACCGCGCAGCAGGTAGTCCAGCGTGCCGCCGTCGAAAACGTAGGCGAGTCCACGCTCGTCGTCCACCAGCCGCCGCTCGCCGTCCTCGCTGGTCTCGCGCAGTTGCCGCTCGCTGCCATCATCGAAGCGCAACCGCACGTCAACCTGATCGGCACTGCGGCGCCGGACCTCGCGCACCACCAGGGCCGAGACATTGCGCCAGTCCGCGCCCAGGTCGGCCGCCGATGCGGCCACTGCAGGCTCGGCGTCGCTACGCCAGGCACGATCCTCACCCCGGGAGAGCCGGTAATGCGGCGTCTCCACGGCTTTCAGTTCGCGCCCGGGGGGTAGCAGCCGGCGGTCGATCAGGTTCCACCACGCCCCCTCCAGCAAGGGCATGATGCGGTCGGCGATCAGCAGTACGCGATCATCCACCTGGACATAGCGCAGGCCGTCCACGGCGTCAGTCTCACCGAACAGCACCACCTGATCATCCAGTTGCAGCCGGACCCGGGGCGGATCGAGACCGAGCCGTTCCGGTTCCACGTCCGCCAGCGGGTAGTCGGCCTCCGGCCGCGCACGCGCCACGGCCACCAGTTGCCGGATATGGAAATCGTTGGCCGACACCTCCGACGGCGCCTCAAGCCACCAGTAACCGTCACGCTGTTGCAGCCGCACGGTTTCGGTGTTCGGGCGCTGGATCAGCACCGTGCTCACGGTATCCGCATCGAGCCCGGGGAGCAGACGCGGCTCGCCCTCGGCGACGTCCCGGATCAGCAGCACCGCCAGCAGCGAGATCACGATCAGCAGCAGCAGAAGCCAGGGCCAGCGACCGCGCATCAGTAGCGCCTGCGCCGCCACCAGAGGCCGAACGCCACCAGCAGACAGAGTGCCGGCACCAGCAGCAGGGCGCCGCCACCCAGCAACAGCAGACCGCGCTCACTGAAATCGAGAGTCTGATCGCGCGCGGCGCGGCCGTGGCCGGCGTCGCCGGGTTCGCCCAGTGCCAGCCACTCCACCAGAGTCAGGCCGAGCGCCAGATTCGAACCGTTGCCGACATAGGCATTGGACAGAAAGTCGGCGTCACCGATCACCACGGCCCGCTGTTCGCGCGGATTGTCTGCATCACCGATCGCCCGGTGCTGGGCCAGACCGACCGCCAGCGGTCCGGCCCGGTCACCTGCGTCCTCGTCCAGCGTGGGATCATCCAGATCCTGCGTTTCACTCCAGTTGCGATCACCGGTCAGCAGCAGCGGCGAGACCTGCCAGTCCTGTTCCATCAACGGCTCCAGCGCCCGGGCGCTGAGAAAGAGCGACACCCCGTCCAGCCCCTCCAGCGCCGGATGCGCGGGGTAATCGCCGAGCACCAGCAGTCGCGGATTGTCCACCCCCAGCAGTTCCTCGGCGCGCGGCTCCACCACCACGCCGGGCACGAAACTGAAGTCCAGCATGTCCGCCAGGAAGGCGAGCCGAGTCTCGTCACGGGCATCCACCAGCCACAGAAGATGACCGCCTTGCTCGACATGCTCCCGCACCAGTGCTTCGGTCTGCGGCAGCCAGTCGTTGCGGGGGCCGGTCAGCACCAGCAGTGCCGGCTCGTCCGGCAGGCTGTCCCCGGGTGCCAGCGCGGTCAGGGTGAACCCCTGCTGCTTCAGATAATCACCGAAGCTGCCCAGTTCATGATTGGCCGCGCCCTCGAGGCTGCGTTCACCGTGACCACTGAGATAGACCACCGGGCGCGCCTCGATGCGCTGCAGACGCTGCAGTGCACTGCTGATCCGTGGCTCGCTGGGCACGCGTACACGCTCCTGCCTGCCCTGATATTCGATGATCAGTTCACCGCTGCCCTCGACCTCGAAATCCCGCACCAGATCGGGTCGCGCGTCCGGATTGACCTGACGGTACTGAATGTCCGGCTTGTGCGCCTGGTAACGGGCCACGAGCGACTGCATGTGATCGGCCAGCATGTCGTCCGGCGGCACGAAGCCGAGCATCTCCACCGGACCATCCAGCCGCTGCAGCAGGCGGATGCTGCTGTCGGACAGGTCGGCACTGCGCAGGGTCGAAACCTGCGTGCTGGCCTCGTAACGCAGGCTGAGCCAGGCCAGCAGTGCCAGCAGGACGAGAAAGCCGGCGACAAACAGCAGAGCCTGCAATCGCATGAGCCAGCGGGAGCGGGAGTTGATCTGCATGGGCGGCGGTTACCGTTGCGTACGCAGGCTGTCGAGCTGGCGAATGGTAAAACCGACAAAGGCCACCGCCAGCAACAGAAAATAGATCAGGTCCGAGGAGCGGATCAGGCCCTGCACCAGCGGTTCGTAATGACTGAGCATGGCCAGATAATCGGCCAGCGCGTCATCGCCGCCGGCGACCACCTCAACCCCGGCGTTCAGGCCCATGAAGGCGATGCCGATGGCAACCGTCAGGGCCGCCGCGGTGGCCGGCTGCGCGGTGATGCTGGATGCGAACAGGGCGATCGCGGCCAGCACGGCGACCAGCATCAGGACACCGAGGCAGGCGCTCAGCAGGCGCGCGGTATCCAGCTCGGCGCCGAAGGCGAGGGTCCACGGCAGCAGCATCCAGGGCAGTGCCAGCAAGGCCAGACAGACCAGCGCCGCCAGGTACTTGCCGAGAGCGAGCTGGGTCATGCTGATCGGCGAGGACAACAACAGCTGCAGGCCGCCACTGCGACGCTCGTCGGCGAGCAACCGCATCGCCAGCATCGCGGCACCCAGCAACAACGCGCCGAGCAACAGCACGCTGCCGAAGAACGGCAGCACCACCAGATCGTTGACACCCATCGGGCTGTTCACCCGCACCACCAGCGGCTGGTAGTGACTGCGATACTGCTCCAGCAGCAACAGAAACCACCAGGCGGCGAAGGCCTGAATCAGGGCCAGCAACACCCAGAACGCCGGGCCACGGCAGATCAGCGCCAGTTCCCGACGGGCCAGCCTGAACGCCATCATGCCGCTGCCTCGCCGGCGGTCAGGGACAGGAACACCTGCTCCAGGGTACGACGACGACGGCCCAGTTCGCGCAACTGCCAGCCATTCTCCAGCGCGGCGGACAGCACCCCGTCCAGCCCGGCACGCTCATCGCGCAGCACCAGCTCGAACCGCTCATCATCCAGCCGCCGGGCCGACAGCACGGCCGGCAGTACCTCCAGGGCCGGCACTTCGGGAGCGTTCCCGAATCGCAGCAGGAAGCGCACCTCGGTCTCGTCGTCCACCGGTGTCCCGGTGTAGACCTGCCGTCCGTCGTGCAGAATCACGACCCGGTCACACAGTGCCTGCACCTCGGGCAGGATGTGCGAGGAAAAGATCACGGCATGCGCCTTGCGCAGCGATCCGATCAGTCCCCGGATATCCACCACCTGGCGGGGATCGAGCCCGACCGTGGGCTCGTCAAGCACCACCAGCGCCGGCTCGTGCACGATCGCCTGGGCAATGCCGACCCGCTGCTGATAACCCTTGGACAGATGCCGGATCAGCCGGTCGGCCACGTCCTCGAGACCGCAGCGATCCAGAGCCCGGGCGATGGCCTCGGGCTGACTGCCGCCGGGCACCCGACGCAGCATCGCCGCGAACTGCAGGAATTCGCGCACCGTGGTGTCCTGGGTCAGTGGCGGAATCTCGGGCAGATAACCCAGCGCCTGACGCGCCTGCGCCGGCTGTTCCAGCAGATCATGGCCATTGATGCGGATGCTGCCATGAGTCGGCGCCAGCGTGCCGCAGATCATGCGCAGGGTCGTGGTCTTGCCGGCGCCGTTCAGACCGAGCAGCCCCAGCACCTCGCCTCGACGAACGGTGAGGCCGACACCGGTCACGGCGCGGCGCGGACCGAAATCACGGCCCAGTTCCTCGACCTCCAGCAGCGCGGTATCCGACGACATGGGGCGTATCACTCAGATCAGAACTTGAGGAAACACTGGGTTCATTCGCGCGCCCTGCCTCGGAAGAACTGCGGACACCAACGCAGGCGGGCGAATAGATTCAGTGCTTGCTTACCGGACTCCGACCATAGAGCCGGAGACCGGTAACACGCAACGCCTAAGAGTGACTGCGGCGCGGCGCAGCGCGCCTTGCCTCGGAAAAAATGCGATGCCAACGCGAACGTGCGAATAAATCAGCGTCTCCCCAGAAGACCGAGGCAAAAAAAACCCGCAACGGATCCCCCGTCGCGGGTTTTTCGGATGCAGCAGGAGACGGTTACTTGATCTTCGCTTCCTTGTACATCACGTGCTTGCGAACCACCGGGTCGTACTTCTTGAACTCGAGCTTGTTCGGTGTATTCCGCTTGTTCTTGTTCGTCGTGTAGTAGTGACCGGTTCCGGCACTGGAGACGAGCTTGATCTTGTCGCGCATGATTTACCTCAGACCCGTTCGCCGCGGGCACGCAGATCGGACAGCACGCTGTCGATGCCCAGCTTGTCGATGATCCGCAGGCCCTTGTTGGACACCCGCAGGCGGACCCAGCGGTTCTCGCTTTCGACCCAGAACCGATGGTAATGGATATTCGGCAGAAAGCGCCGGCGCGTCCTGTTGTTCGCGTGGGAAACGTTGTTTCCGGTCATCGGGCGCTTACCCGTGATTTGGCATACCTTGGCCATTGGTACCCGACTCCTGCTTGATTCGGTTCTTTGAGCTCATCGCCGGAAGACGATGCTTCAGAAAGAGCGGTGTTATACCAGCATGCCCGGGGCCTTTCAAGGCATGGTGATGGCATATCCCGTGCCGTCGGGCACGGGAATGGCGCAAAAGGCGGCGCGGCGCCCTTTGAAAACCGGTCGACCGCCATCATTACGCTAAGGAAGCTCTGATCTATTCCCGCGTCTGCGCCCGAGACCGGTTTTGGTCAGCTGGCAAGGCGCGGTGCCGGTTCGGTAGTGATTCTACCGGGCCGGTGACGCAACGCCGCCAGGCGC
>PXAT01000122.1 GCA_003565775.1 Ectothiorhodospiraceae bacterium
ATATCAGCTACAATTCAATTGCAGAACATAGGTGGGAAAGCTCAACACCGGGTATTATTGCTGCAACCAATGATCAGTTTGCATTTTTAAACACCCATGAAACCGGAGCACATGTTATTACATACACCCTTTCAGATGATAAAGGAAATACCTTCAGCACACAAATATCAGTAAGAGTTCTTGAATTACCCGATAATATTGTAATGGTAAACCAGAAAGAAGGTTCTGAATTAAATGAAATTCATTCACCCGCCGAACTAAGTGCCAGGGAAGATAATCCTGGCAATAAATACCAATGGTTCAGAAATAATATAAAAATTGAAGAGGCTACATCTTCATGGTATAAAGCTACTGAACAAGGAACATATCGTTTAATGACCGCATCCGATGCAGGGTGTCACAGCTATTCATCAGCTATTACAATCAGATAATTACAAAGTATAGTTTTGGGTGGGAGAGCTATTTCCCGGCATAAATAAGAAAAAAAAGTTAGATCGAACTAAATATAAAGAAATGAACAAGGCATTACAAAATTATATAACAAGCACTAAAGCCCTTTTGGCTTTGTTTGTTTTTACATTCATTTCAATTTCATTTATTAACCCTGTTAGCGGACAGATAGATATTACATTTTCACAGCCCAGTGGTTATGAAGTCTGTCAGGGCGCTAGTATTGCTATTGATGCATTCGCATCCGGCGGCTCAGGGATATATACAGATTATGAATGGATTGATCCTGACGATGTAATCATTTTCGATTCAAATTCTTCTGTAATCCTTAAAATTTCAGTTCCCGGAACTTATTCCGTGCAGGTAATTGTAACCGACGACGAAGGAACCCAGGGCAGCGGTACCTTTACATATACTGTGTTACCCGGCCCCACAACAGCTGCCATAACAGCTGACGGTCCAACAAGTTTCTGTGACGGAGGAAGTATTACACTCTTTGCAACAGAATCGTCAGGCTATACTTACCAGTGGAGAAACAATGACGGCAACATTGCCGGGGCCACAGCTCAGTCATATATTGCAACAGCAACCAACAACTATCGTGTTAGGATAACCGCACCTAATGGATGCAGACTAACATCAAACCCTGTTCTGGTAACGGCTTACCCCAATCCTGAACCTGAGGTCAGTAACAGCGGCCCCATCTGTGAAAATGGCACAGTACAATTTTTTGCTTTACCAGATGGAATGGTAAATTATGACTGGACCGGACCCCAGAGTTTTTCATCAGATGAACAAAATCCCGCTTTAACCGACGTACCCCTTAATTTTGCGGGGGATTATACCGTAACAGTTACCGATAATAACAATTGCTCCGGATCAGCATTTACAACCCTTGTGGTTGAGCCTCTTCCCGAAGCACCCACAGCAGCACAGGTAGATCGCAATGATATCTGTGCCGATGATACAGATAATATTACCTTAACCGCAACCGGAGGTTCCGGCGACAGACTGTTATGGTATAGCGGTAGTTGTGGCGGAACCTTAGTTGGAGAAGGAACAGAAATAACTATTCAGGTACCTGCTTCAACCACAACTTATTTTGCCCGCTGGGAAACTGATGGCGAATGTCCATCATCTGCCTGTGCAAGTATTGAGGTACGCAGAAGGCCTTTACCAGTTATAACTTTCACCGATGAAGATGTTAGCTGTTTTGGCGAAAATGACGGAAGTTCAACTGCAAATGTTACAGTAGGAACTCCTCCTTTTACGTATAGCTGGAGTACAAGCCCTGTGCAAACCACTCCCACTGCAGTAAACCTGATTGCCGGAGAATATAGCGTAACGGTTACGGATGATTTTGGCTGTGAAAATTCTGCAACAACCACCATTACCGAACCTGATCTTCTGGAAGTATCCATTGGAAATGAAACCCATGTAGATTGTAACGGAAATGCAACCGGTACAGCCCAGGCACAACCCACAGGTGGCACTTCGCCCTATACCTATTTATGGAGCAACGGCCAAACAACCCAAACTGCAACAGGCCTGGAAGCAGGAAGTTATACAGTTACTGTAACTGATGCCAATGACTGTGAAGCTATTGCAAGTATTCAGATTGATGAACCCGACGAATTGGTCGTTTCACTTGTAAATATAACCCCACCCAGCTGTGCAGGCGATAATAACGGATCTATCAGCGTTGATGCCTCCGGAGGAACTGGAGAATATACCTACAACTGGAGCAATGGCATGACAGGAGCAACCATTACAGGTCTTTCAGCAGACAACTACGAAGTTACAGTAACAGACGAAAACGGATGTACCGATATTTTAAGCATTGACCTTGAAGAACCTGATCCCCTGAGCGTTTCTTTTATAAACGTTGATGATGTGGAATGCTTTGGCCAGGAAACCGGATCGGCTACTGCACAACCCACAGGTGGAACAGAACCTTATACCTATTTGTGGAGCAACGGAGCAACGGGTGCAACCGCATCAGGACTTGGCGTTGGCATTTATTCAGTGACTGTAACCGATGCCAATGGTTGTACTGCAACAAGCACAGTTACCATTAATGAAAACAATCCTCTCATTATTTCGGGAACAACAGAAGATGCAACATGTTTTGGCTCATCAAATGGAAATATATTTGTTACAGTAACAGGTGGCACAGGACCAGGTACATACTCCTTCATCTGGTCAGATGGAGCTACTACCCAGAATAACACCAATATACCAGCCGGAACTTACACAGTAACAGTATCTGATACCAACTTCTGCACGGCTGAGGAAAGTTTTGTAATTGACCAACCCGAAAACTTAATCGTTACCGAAACCATCACACCCGTATCCTGTAATGAAGGAACAAACGGTGCCATTTCTGTAAATGTACAAGGTGGAACACCACCCTATTCATATCTGTGGTCAACAGGAAATACGTCATCTTCCATCAGCGGTTTAACTTCCGGAAGTTATGATCTGGAAGTAACCGACGCCAATGATTGTGTTGTTGAAATCAGTTTCTTCGTTCCCGAACCTGATGCCATAACCTATGATGCTCTGGTAACTGATATTCTCTGTGCAACAGAATCAACAGGAGCAATTACCATTAGTAATGTCCAGGGAGGTACACCACCCTACACTTTCAGCTGGAGCAACGGTTCGTCAGATCAAAGCATCAGCGGGTTATCTGCAGGCAGCTTTACACTGGTAATTACTGACAGCAATGGATGTACTGAAGAAGAAACATTTGTTATAAGCGAACCTGCAGAAGCACTTACAGTTGAAATTACAACCGAAGATGTAATTTGCTGGGGCGATTCAAATGGCTCAGCCACTGCCATTGTTTCGGGTGGAACACCATTTCCCGACGATACCTATGAATATCTTTGGAGTAATGGCGAAACTACCCAAACCATTTCAGATATTCCGGCAGGAACTTACACCGTAACCGTAACAGATGCTAACGGTTGTTCTGCTTTTGCCCAGGATGAAATACTGCAACCCGACTCACCCCTTGCTGCATTTGCGGGAAGTAATGCCGTTATATGCAGTGGTGAAAATAATGGCCTTTGGGTACTGGGTGGAACAGGACCTAACGAAACAGCTTTTGGCGGAACTCCTCCTTACACTTATCAGTGGTCTTCTGTTCCGGACGACCCAACGCTCGACGGACAGGAAAGTCTTGAAAATCCAAGCGTTTCTCCAAATGTCCAAACCGTTTATACCGTTATGGTTGCTGATGCTGCAGGCTGCATCGCATCATCCAGCACAACCATCACGGTTTATCCTACTGTTGTTGCCGATGCCGGTGGTGATGAAGACGGAAATATTTACTTGTGTTCCGGGGGATCAACACCTCTTGGAGGCACACCCCTTGGTATAGGAAACACGGGTTATTACCTGAATAACCCAAACATTTCACCATCTCAATTCACCTACAGATGGGAAAGATTAAGTCCGAATCCACAATTTATTTCCACTAATGCTCATCCTGTTGTTTCACCTACTGTTACTTCTACATATAGAGTAAGGGTAGAAGACATTGCTGGTGATAACTGTGTGGCTTATGATATTGTTACTGTTGTGGTTATACCTGCACTCATCGTTGATGCCATTGATGATGATTCTGTTTGTAACGGAAACAACACCGGAATAAGCTTTACACTGGGTGCAACAATTTCAGGTGCTTCCGGTATTCCTGAAAATTACAATATAACCTGGTCTGCCAATCCTCCTGATCCAACATTGGAAGGTCAGGAAAACCTGCTGAATCCTGTGGTTAGCCCTGTGGCAACAACCACTTATACCATTATAGTTTCTGATCCTGAAGGTATTGCATGCGAAGGTTCTGACGAAGTTACCTTAACCGTATTGCCCGAGATATTTCTCGATCCAGGCCCCGACCAGGGCGTATGTTTCGGATCAGATGTAATACTCGGTGGCAGCCCAACGGCAAGTGGTGGTTCAGAAAACTTTGAATATCTGTGGACACTTCAGTCGGATGGAAGTTTCGTTTCTGACCTTCCCAATCCTACCGTAAACATCAACTTCATTGGATCGCAAACCTATATTCTGGAAGTATTTGATGCGGAAGGTAACTGTTATATTTATGAAGAAGTTACCCTTACAATAATTGACGAGCCTGTGGTGGAAATTGTTGTAAGTGACGATGAAGTATGTGCAGGTTCTGTTGTAACTCTTACCGCATCGGGTGCTGATGATTACCTGTGGACATCTGATCCTGTTATAGACTTTGAAGGAAATGAAACCCAGGCACAAATTGATGTAGTGGTAACAGAAACCACAACATTTTATGTGGAAGGTACCAACCTTTGCGGCAGCGATGTGTCAGAGGTTACCATTACGGTAATACCCGGACCTATTGTGGACCTTGGTGAAGCTCAGGAAGCCTGCGATGGCGAAACAGTTATCCTGGATGCCGGGGAATTTGAAAATGTTGATTATTTATGGTCAGATGGTAGCACAGAGCAAACACTTGAGGTTACTGAAACCGGAATCTATTCAGTTACCGTAACAAGTCTTGATACAGGTTGCAGCAGTACAAGTGAAGTATTGGTAACCTTTAATCCGCTTCCGGAAGCCTTTACAGGCGATGACCAGATTGTATGCCTGGGTGATGAAGTAATGCTGGGCAAGGACGGAGATACAGACCCCGTACCTAATAATACTTATTTATGGACAAGCGATCCGGACGATCCATCCATTAGCGACCCAACCATTTCCAACCCGGTGGTAAGCCCAACGGTTACCACAACTTATACCCTTGTGGAAACCTACCTTGAAACCGGATGTACAAACTCCAACATCGTTGTTGTTAATGTGGTGGGCGGAATACCCAATGCAGGTGAAGATCAAACCATTTGTGCGGGAGAATCAGTAGTACTGGGGCCTGATGAGCCAATCGACGGGAATACTTATACCTGGACATCCAGCAACGATGAAGAAGTTTTCGACAACAATGTACCCAATCCGGTAGTAAGCCCAACTATTACAACGACTTATACCCTGGTTGAAGAATATACAGAATATGGTTGTGTAAATACCGCCAGTGTGGTAATTACCGTAAACCCATCGCCTATGGCCGAAACCGGACCCGATCAGGCTATTTGTCAGGGCGATTCAGTTGGCATAGGTACTGAGTATAATGAACCCATGCCGTTAAATACTTACCTCTGGACCAGCGATCCTGAAGATCCTTCCATAAGTGACCCAACTATTTCCAATCCCGTGGTAAGCCCAACGGTAACCACAACGTATACACTTACAGAGGTTTATCTTCAAACCGGCTGTACCACACAAAATACAATTGTGGTTACAGTACATGAAGTTCCTGTTGCAGAGGTTATTGATGATACCGATGTTTGCGAATCCGAAGAAATTTTCCTGGGAAGCGACTCTGCGGATCCATTACTCAACTATTACTGGAGCTCAATTCCTGAAGGATTTGCTTCAACTGAAGCCAACCCATCAGTAGTCCCCGGGTTTTATCCGCTTGAT